>CAYIJY010000086.1:0-4791 GCA_964363785.1 uncultured archaeon | reverse complement strand
CGTCTGGGTGTCTTCAAGTGAGTTAAGCATTTTTCTTTCTGGCAATTCGTTTTTAATTATTTCAAAACTTGTTTTTTTGTTCGTGTAAATGCTTGCAAGTTCTTTTTGTACAAGCCATTGAAGTGAGCGCCTTACAGAGTCTTCATGTATGTTTGTTTGATTGACTATTTCTTCAAAGCTTTTTTTTTCTTCAGTAAGCCCTTTTAGTGTGGCTCTTTCTATTTCGCTTAACGATAAAACAGTTTTTTTAAGGTCCATGGTTTTACGCCTGGGCTTTAAATTTTGGTTTTTGTTTTTTGTGGAATTATTATATTCTTTTTCTAGTTTAATAGTTTTTATGATTTACTTAATTGATGCGGCAGTGCTTTTAAATGATGAATTGTTCTCTTTTTCCTCAAAAAAGCATTACGTTACGACTTCTTTTGTAGTGTCTGAAATCAAGGATTTTAGGAGTAAGGCCTTGCTTGACAATGCTTTGGCTAATAATTTTTTGAAGATTGTTGATCCAAGTGAAAAGGCGCTTAAAAAAATTCATGAACTTTCAAACAGTATTGGCTCTAGGCTTTCAAAAGCTGATTTTTCTCTTTTGGCTTTGGCTATTGATTTTAAGTCTGAAAAAAAAAGGTTCAAAGTTTTGACTGATGACTTTAGTGTCCAGAATTTGTTATTAAAACTAAAAATTTCTTTTGACAGTGTTATACAGGGTAAAGTCAAGTCATTTAAGGCTTTCAAAAAACAAAAAAAGTTTTTGTCATAAATCCAGGTCGACTTCCTCGTCTTGTGGGTGTGGCTTTAATTCAGAGTTTTTTATTAAGTAATCTTCTATTTTTTGTTGGATTGTTTTTCTTTTCACAAACACAATTATGGTAATTATTGTAACAATAATTCCTATAAATAAAATCGGGGTATTTGAGAGTGCTTCTCTTATTCTTTCAAAAATATTTATGTTTGTTGACAATGGCTGGATGATTGTGTATTCAAGGTTAAACGTGCTTGTGGATATTCCACTTAGAAATATTGTATTGTTTTCTTGTTTTATGCTTGTGTTTGGCTCTAAAAGAATTATTTGTGCATTTTTTGGCAAGGTTATTTTTATTGAAGTGTTTTCGGGTATGACAATTAATCCGCTGTTTTCAAATGCACTTAAGTTTCTGTTTGGGATTCTCCAAGTGGTTTGTCTTGGCTCTTCTGTTTTTATTTGTGAAAAACGGTTGGCTAGCACGTAGTTTAACACAAGTGTTTGTGTTTGCTCTTCGTAGGTTACTGAGGATTTTTCTATTATTTTGTCAGCTATTTCTCCAAAGTGGGGGTAAAAGAAGTTGTAGTCTGATTGCCATGCAAGTACACTTGAAGAATTTTCCTGTGCGGCTTCACGGAACTCAGTGACTTCTGAGGGTGTTTGGAATTTTAGGTTAAATTTTTCTGTAATGTTTGCAAATCCTGATTCGTCTATTTGTATTTCAATTAGGTGTGTTCTAACGCTAAATGCCTGTGCTGACGTTAGAAAAGCCACTTGCAGTGCAATTAAAAGCAAGATAATTATTTTTTTATTCACAATTATTATTGGTATTGTTGTTGTTTTAAACTTTTTTCATTAGGCAAACCATTGGTTAACCATGGCTAAGTCGCACTAACATGTGAACTGGCTGAAAAGTTTTTTCAAGAAAGGCTTATATTGTTCTTCAATCTACTTTTTTTTATACAATTTTTTTTTTAATTAATTTTTTTTGTTGTTTTGGGTTTTTTTTGATGAATCTACAATATTTTGGGCATTCTTTTTTCAAAATCTCTTTTGGAAAAACAAATGTTTTAATTGACCCGTACATTAGTCACGATTCTGGTCCAAAAAATTTCGAAAGGCTTGTAAAGTGCCCTGTAAAAGAAACTGACATAAAAAAAGTTGATGCAATTTTTATTTCAAATGAAAGTTTTGATCACTGTGACAAAAAAATACTGGATTATTTTGTGAAGAGGGATTCATGCGCAGTTATTTCTCATGAATCAATTTTGTCCGACATTAATGTTCCTCAGCACCTGAAAAAGGCGGTCGGGGTAAATGAGCGTTTTTCTTTTAGGGACATTAGTTTTGAAATTTTGCCTGCACACTGTCCAAGTTATTTTTATCCTCTTGGCTTGGTTTTGAGAAAAGATGGTGAAAGCATTTTTTTTGCAGGTGACACTACGTTAACTGATTACTCTAGTTTTGTCAAAGCAAACATTGCGGCTTTTCCAATTGGTGGTTCAATCACAATGGATGTGATTGATGCTGTGAAGGCAACAAAAAGCATGAAGCCTGATTATGTTATTCCAATGCATTACAATACTTTTGACTTGATTAAGGCTGATCCAAATGACTTTAAGGCCCGTATTGAAAAAAGCATTTTGAAAACAGAGGCTGTTATTTTGAAGGCTGGCCAGTCATTTAAGTACTAGTTTTTTAGTTTTTTTTCAGCGTCTGCAATGTCTTTTTGGTCTGCAATGTGTGCATAGTACCCAGTGTATTTTACTTCGTTTACTGTTCCGTCTGCTTTAATCAGTTCTTTGATTGCGTCAATTAATTCGAATTCGTTTCTTTTGCTTAAGTTTATTTGTTTGATTGCGGCAAAAATGAGTTTGTCAAATTTGTAGACTCCGACTGCAACGTTATGGCTTGGCTCTTGTCCGGGGGATGGTTTTTCTATAATGTCAATGATTTTTCCATTTGCACTTTTTATGCAGCCGTATCTCCATGGGTCGTCAACCTGTATTGAAACTATTTTTGCGTCACTTAAGTCAAATTCATCTGCTTTGCACAGGCCTTTTATGAGTTCTGGGTCAACAAGGATGTCTCCGTTTATGACTAAAAAATTGTCTTCAACAAAATCTTCAACAAGGCTTACTGCGTGCGCTGTGCCAAGTTGTTTTTCTTGGACAAAATAATTTATTTTCATTCCATTGAATTTTTCCTTGAATTTTTGTTCAATTATTTCTTTTTTGTAGCCCACAATCATGTGGATTTCTTTTATTCCTGCGGCGGCAAGTGTCTCTAAGAGCCTTTCGAGAATTGGTTTTTTATTTATCATTGCCATTGACTTTGGTATGTTGTCTGTCAGTGGCCTAAGCCGCATTCCTTTTCCAGCTGCCAATATTACTGTCTGCATTTAAAAAAATCCCAAAAAATTAGGTCTAAACAAAATTTAAGCCTTGCAGTTACTGTGCGCATTCTTGTATGCCTGGGTTGCTGTCATCACAATCGGTTTTTTCTGCGCAGTTAGGTGGGTAAAAATAATTGTCATGGTCAGAGTCAATGCAGATTGAAACTTCTTCTTCCTGTATTTCTGTTGCGTTTCCTGTAAAGGCAAAGGCTTCTTTTACTTTTTCTTGGCCAATGTCTGGGGCTATAAGGAACCAAAACAGCACTCCTGCAAGCAGGCCGCTGAAAACAATTGACAAGAAGAGTAGTTTAATGTCAAACTCCATTTTTTTTGTTTCTGCCTGTTTTTTTATCATATAATACAGTTTTTTTGGTTTTGAACTATTTAAGTCTATTGGAAAGCTAAACTTCTATTTCCATGAAGTCTTTTGCTACTGTAACGTCGTTGAACTCTTTTCTTGCTTGGTTTTCAAGTTTGTCTTCTTCTTTGTGCCTTGCACTTAAGTGCGTCAAAATAAGTTTTTTGCAGTTTGTTTCCCTTGCAAGCAAGCCTGCTTCCTGTGCTGTTGTATGTTTTGTTTTTTTTGCGCGAACAAGCATTTCGTGTGAAAAGGTTGACTCGTGTATAAGTATGTCTGAGTCTTTGATTTCAGTGTAATAACTTTTTGATGGCCGCGTGTCAAAGACTATGCTGATTTTTTTTCCTTTTTGTCCTTTTGTCAGGTCAAGTACTTGGCTTGGCAAAATTTTTTTTGAATTAAATTCAATTGCTTCTCCTTTTTGCAATCTGCTCCATAGTGGTCCTTCTGGAATTCCAATTGCAATTGCTTTTGCCCGTGAAAATTCTCCAAGCTTGTCTGCTTCCTTGAAAGAAAATCCAAAGCACTCTATTTCGTGGTTAAGTGGAAATGTCCTGATTTCGTATTCGTTGTCCTTTACGGCGACTCCTTTTTTTAGTTCATGAAACTTTAATTCAAAAGACACGTTCATTATGCTTGCTTTGATTGCCTGTTCAACGCATTTTTTTATTCCTGTTGGGCCAAAAATGTTGAGCGGGTAATCGCGCTGGTGTATGCTCATTGTTGCAATTAGTCCTGCTAACCCAAGTGTATGGTCTGCGTGTAAGTGTGAGATGAATACGTTTCTTATTTTTAAGTAAGATACTCCTGCGCTCATCATTTGCCTTTGTGTGCCTTCTGGGCAGTCAAATAAAAACCACTCGCCTTTTCTTCTCATGGCTACGCTTGAGAGTCCCCTTTCTTTTGTGGGGGTTGAGGCGGCTGTGCCCAAAAAAACTAGTTTTATCTTCTCCATGAACCGTTCGCTCGGTTCACGCGCGAGTACGTAGCGCCACTTTCAGTGGCGCGGTAATACAGGCCGTGAGGTTTTTCTATATAATTTTAGTTGACTGTAATGAATTTAAATACAAAATTTTGGGTAGTTTTGCCTTTATTTTTGGAACTTTATTTTTAAGTGGATTATTTTATGTGCTATTAAGTCTGTTATGGTTTTTAGTGCCAAAAAAACTGCCAGTGCCTGTTTTTCTCCAATGAGCGGGTTTGCTATTGAAAATCCTGCAAAAATTATTGTCAAGTGCATTGGAATTATCCTGATGTAAGGCTCAATGAATGCAGGCGGGTGTGTTTCTTTTTTGATTG
>CAYIJY010000085.1:0-4806 GCA_964363785.1 uncultured archaeon | reverse complement strand
ATGTCGCCCAAAAAAAGAATTTTTTCAATTGACAACTTGCATTCATTGAGTTCTTTTACCGATCGAAGTCTTTTCACTTCGCCACTTTCAAGCCTTACAATCGGGCCTTCAATTGAGTCAACTGGAAAAATTTCAGTACTTTTTCCAGGTCTTTCAATCTTTAACTGTGTTCCAACTGCAACAAAATCATCAAGCAAATGCATTGTAACCGGATGAAGGCCCCTGCCCATAATGCAGGTATTTCTTGCTCTGCCATACCTTAACCTAAAACCACCTCGCGTAGAAGGATATGCAAAAATTGGTCTGCCTGCAGCAATTTTTGTCAAAAACTTGTAATTAGGAGAAACAGATTCAACATTATCACCCGACTTGTTGACTTTGATTATTTCTTCAAGCCAACTCCAGTTAAGAGAAAGCATTTTAGAAAGAGTCATTATCTTCATTGCCTTTAATCCAACACCTTCACTAATTACAAGACACATTCCGCCCCTGACTCTGTTGCTTGGCACTCGCTCAAGGTCCTTGTAAGCAGTTACTTCGCGCTCTTCAGTTGGCTCGCCATTAATGCAAACAGGACAACCGCGGATAATTTTCCTAATCTCATCTTGTGACAATTTATATTGCCTTGAAATAATTTCATCATAAGCTGCAATCTCTTCAACGTAACGCTCAATCTCTTCTTCAGTTGGCTTATACCTGTCAAGCCCCAAAAGTGTTCTTGCATAATCACCCAAAATCAATGGAAACACAGTTGCAGTTCCGCCCGCAGCCCTGATTGGTCCTGCAAAATAAATGTCAACGTAACGCGTGCCGTCAGGATTTTTACTGATTTTTACAGAAGGCACTCCATCAATTGGCGCAACAACAACACCCTCAGTCACCAAAACAAGGCAACTTTTTACAGCCTGTTCAAGGCGCTTTTCTTCATTTGGGATTGTACACCATTTTTGTTCAATTATTTCCCTAAACAACTGAAAAATAGTTTTTGTCCTGTCTTCTTTTTGTTCAGCAAAAACTTCCCTGAACCTCTTTGCAATCCCTGCTGGGCCAATAATGTTTTCTGCACGATCAGCCAAGTCAAGTGTAGGCTTTGACTCAACCTCAAGTGTACTGTCACGGCCCAATTTTCTTGCAATACTTGCAACATCAAATTGTCTTTCAACTTGTTTTGCAATCGACTTGTAGTACTCTACAATTTTTTCTTCGCCATTAATCTTTAAGTTTTCAATCATTTGGTTTTTCTCCGAAATGTTTTTCAGAAATTTTTCTAGTCAACAAATTAACCTGCACGGCAATTGCAGGGGTTGGAATAAATCCCTGTTGAACCTGAAATGCAGTTCTTCCCTGAAAAGCACCTGCATTAATCACACTGCACCCTCGATACTGCATGTAACCATTTCTGTGCATGTCTCCCCCAAAATAAAAATCAGGCTCTTCTCTTACAACCATAAAATCTTTTTTTTAAGGCAAATAAGGCTGACTCAAACCATATGGCGCCATGACATCACGCCTCTTCAAAAGAATAGACATTACCTGCTCCGGCTTATGGTAATCATACCCAGGAATACTTGCATAAATGTCATGCAAGGATGCTCCATGATACATCATTGCCTTTAAGCCTTCAACCTCAATCCAGCTTGGTGAACCCAAAAAATGAATATTCTTGCACCCACTAACCTTTTTTACAAACTGTCTTGGAATAGAAGGCTGTGGATCAGCCCTTCTTACTGCATCATG
Source organism: uncultured archaeon (assembly GCA_964363785.1). Lineage (GTDB taxonomy): Archaea > Iainarchaeota > Iainarchaeia > Iainarchaeales > GW2011-AR10 > JACQJF01. The sequence goes on along the minus strand of CAYIJY010000085.1, from coordinate 3,069 downwards.
CTGTCCCGGAATAATAAAAACTTCAATATACTCTGGAATCTGAAGTAAATAATCACAAAACACGTCATACTGCTCAAAAATATCCTTGATTGCAAGTTCATCAAACTGGTCAGGATAAACCCCAATCCCGTCCACGTTATCCCCGCACAAAACAAGGTACTTTATTTTTCCAACCTCTTCCTTTTCCTTTGGACTGCTTGTATTGCCATTAATCCAGCTAATAAAATTCGAAAATTCTCTTTCCAAAAAAAGTTTGCTTCCAACATGAACATCTGATGCAGCAATCAAATTCAAGTCCCTAAGTCCAGCCTTTGGACCAGCCATTGGCAAGTCAGGCCAATGCACTTGCGAAGAAATAATCATGTCGTTGCTGATTTTTTTTCCCTTGACTGCAATCACATCATCAAGCATTATTTGTTTGCTTGTGTCAAACATCTGCTTGTCATTCTTCAAAAAAAGACAAAGTACTTTCCCCTCAAAGTCCTCAAGCTCCACAACAGGATGCCCATTTTTACTTACCCATTTTTTTGACACCATGCCACAAAGAGTAATGTCATTATTGTTGGTTGTACGCGAAAGCCGAGAGATTGGCTGCACTTCAAGGTTAGTTCTTTTTTTTAACACTCCACTTAAGAATTCAAATTTGTCCCTAAATAACTCCAAAAAATCCTTTACCTTGCCGCTTGAACGATTCTTGTCATTTGGGTCAAAGTCAAGCAAAATCCTGTAATTTGCATCAACCTCACTTGCATTCGCCCTAAACGTTGCATTCTTTACAATGACAACCTGAGTCTGTCCAAGTTTTGATTCTTTTTTCAAAACCTTGTCATGCACGATTTTTTCAGAAATAACAAACAAATTTTCTTCTTCAATCAGTTCGTCAACAAATTTTTTAAAATCAGGTTGAGTGGCAATTTCCTTTGCAGCCTGAGAAGAAACAAGCACATTTTTTTCTCCACAATAAACAATGACTTCTTTATCCTTTTCAGTTAAAGTCTCTTCAAACATAAATGTAAAAAAAATAAAAATTTATTTTTTTTGTTTTTCTCTGATTGCTTCCAGTTCTGAAATAATCTGCCAGATTTCTGTACGTGCATGAGACGGCATGTTAATGTCATTGCTGACATCATCAAGCAAATAAATCGAGGTTGTAACACGGATGTCAATTTTTTCGTTCGAATCCAAAATCTTGTTCTTTGCCTCTTCAACAGCTTTTCTAATGTTTCGCGGCACAGAAGTGTCAGATAAAATAGACTCCATTAATTCAGCAACAACCAAAACGTCTTTTTCCCCGTCATTTTTTTTCACCATAAAAACTCTGCCCCCAAAAAACAAATCAATAAAACTTAATTTTTACTTTTCCCACCAAAAAAACAGTCACTTTTTCTCTTAACCAGAAAAATGCTTTATACTAAAAATATTAGAGTAACATATATAAAAACTGTTTTTGGGCTTTAACCTAAATTTAGCCAACCAGTAATATTTAAACAATTGCCGTTTTAATCAATAATTATTCTTTCTAAAAAAATAACTGGTTTTTTTTCATGTTAAACCTTTATTCAAACAAGAATTACAAGCTATACGTTCTATTGCCGATAGCCCTCTTTATTGTCTTTATTTTCCTTGTTTTTGTCTATCCCACAGTCCCAAGAGGAATTGACCTAAGTGGTGGAACACTGGTTAGAATAAGCCTTGATGCTCCAACTGACACAAGCACACTAAAAGACGATTTACTTTCAAAATTCAGTTTAAAGGACCTGCAAATAAACACCACTAAAAGTCCGCTTGGAGATAAATTATTGATTCAGTTTTCTTTTGAAGAAAACCTTGAAAAAGCAAGAACGCTTCTTTTGCAGGCAAAAACTGAAAACCAAGCAAACCAAAGCGCAGGCTCAGCTGCAGCGCTGCAGGCAATAAATTCAGTAAAACCATTTTATGATTTTTTTTCAGACCAGCCAGTGGATTGGGAGCCACTCACAATACAACAAAAAATTTCATTTGCAGAAACAGCATTAAATACTGCAAAACAAAATTTTTCAAACCAACTAAATGATTATTTGGTTGAAAGGCTAAGCCTTGGTTCACAGGCAAAAATCTCAAAAGGCGAAGTCGGCGCCTCACTTGGAGAAAACTTTTACTCAAACGCAATTTTTGTCTCAGTTGTTGCATTTATTTTCCTTGCAGTAGTGTTGTTTGCATTTTTCCGCGAAATAGTGCCAAGCATTGCAATGCTTGCAGTCTCTGCATTTGACATTCTTGGAGCGCTTGCTTTAATGGCCGTGTTTTCAATTCCACTTTCACTCTCAACAATCCCGGCACTCTTAATGCTGATTGGTTATGCAGTTGACACTGAAATACTTTTGACTACGCGCGTAATGAAAAGAAAAGACAAGGACACTGCAGGCCGTGCATGGGATGCTTCAATCACAGGCTTTACAATGACAATGACAGCACTTGTCACACTTATTGTAATGATGACACTTTCTTATTTTGCACAAATAAATGTTTTGTTTGAAATCTCTGCAGTGCTATTTTTTGGCTTGCTTGCAGACATTATTTCAAACTGGGCACTCAGTGCGCCATTCATTATATGGTATGCCTCAACAAAAAAGGGAGAATAATTTTTCATGCAAAAACTCTTTAAAAACTGGAGAATTCTGCTTCTCTTTGGAGCAGTATTGCTTTCACTTTTTTCAATAATGTTTGTAGGAATACAATACGGCATAGACTTTAAGGGTGGTACACTATTTCAGATTCAATTGGCCGAAAAACCAACTGCAGAAGAACTGCAAATAATAACTTCGATTATTGGGCGAAGAATAGATTCTTTTGGATTAAAAGACTCAAAAGTAAATGCATTCGGAGACCAATTTGTAATAGTCCAGATTGCAGAAACAGACCCCAAAGAAGTTGACAACCTAGAAGTAATCCTAAAAACACAGGGAAAATTTGAATCAACACTTGATGGCAATCTTTTATTTGATGGTTCAGAAATAGTGCAAATAATCAGGGATCCAACACAATACGGAGTATCACAGGGCGCATCAGCTGCAGATTTTGTCTGGCACT
>CAYIJY010000084.1:0-4880 GCA_964363785.1 uncultured archaeon | reverse complement strand
GTGCCCACGTGCAATTAATTCCTTTAACAAGTCGCGAGTATAGACTTCGCTTCCGCCAATGTCACCCAAAACGCTTGTTGCATAGAAAATTTTCAAGTTAAAATCGCTCCCAAAAATTGTCCACTATTGTGGAAAGTCCTTTTGATTTTCTTTAGTCCACTCAACAAGCCTCTTTACTCCTTCTTTTTGACTAACTTTTGGTTCCCACCCAGTATCCTTTTTCATTTTTGAAATATCACAAACAAAAATATATTGATCGCCCGGTCTCCAGTCGCCATAAGAAAAAGGAATTTTTTTACCCAAATGCATTTCAATCTCATCAAGCAACTCAAGTAACGACAAAGTAAATTTTGGGCCACCGCCAATATTGTAAACCTGGCCCTTTGTCCTTGAAATGTTTTTGTGCGCAAGCTCAAATGCATTCACTAAGTCATCAATAAACAAAACATCCCTGACTTGTTTACCATTTCCGTACAAAGTAATTTTTTTGTTTTTTAATGCAGCAATAGTTAACCAAGAAAGCCAACCCTGCTCTTCAATTCCAAATTGCCTTGGACCATAAATACAGGATTGCCTAAACACAACATTATGCAAGCCATAAGTATTCGCATAATCCCTGACATACTGGTCACACGCACCTTTACTGCATGCATAAATACTGTTAAAGTCAAGTGGAAACTCTTCAGAAACACCACTTTTCAATTCTTTGTAATCATAACGCTTTTGTTTTTCTTCAACTGGGATGTGAGAAAGTTTTCCATAAACTTTGTTAGTTGAAGCAAAAACCATTGTTGCATTGCTTTTTGATTTTCTCATTGCCTCAAGCACATGCATTGTACCTCTTACATTAATGTCAAAATCTTCCTCTGGATTTGCAACTGCACGAGTCATTGCAATCTGTGCAGCCATGTGCACAACAAGGTCTTTGTCTTTGACGTTTTCTTCCAAAAGTTTTCTGTCATGCAAAATATCTCCTTTGACTACTTTTACATTTGCATGATTTTTTTTAAGCCACTCTGCATTAAGTGGTGAACCAATTCTTGAAAAATTATCAAAAACAGTTACCTCGTGACCCTGCTTCAAAAACTTGTCAGCAGCATTAGAGCCAATAAAGCCTGCTCCGCCCAAAACCAAAACCCTATCCATTATCATTCCCTCCAATCATGAACTCATTTTTTTAGCGTAATCTTCTTTTAGCCTATCCATAGTCAACTTAATTCCATTATTCAAATTAACTTTTGACTTAAATCCAAGTTCTTTTTTAGACATTGAAGTGTCAGCAATTATAACATCAGTCTCGCCCTTGACTTTCTCTTTGTAAGACGCAGAAATATTTGTCTTTAAGTGCTTGTTCATTAAACCAATAATTTGTTTTAAGTTCCTTGCCTCACCAGTTCCAATGTTGTAAGATTTACCGCACTGGTTTTTCTTTGCTTTAATTCCTGTAATCAAACCCGCTGCAATGTCAGTCACATAAATAAAATCTCTTTTTTGTTCACCAGTGCCATTAATCATTGGAGGCTTATTTTCAAACATTAAATTTGCAAACTTTGAAATCACGCGGTTTTGCATTCGAGGACCATACGCGTTAAAAATCCTAAAACAAATAGTCTCAAGCCCATAAATTTCATTAAACACACGACAATAATTTTCACCAGTAACCTTAGTCAAACCATAAGGATTAGTGGTGTTCAAAGGCAAATTTTCTTTAAGTTTACCTGACTTAACTGCAGTTCCATAAACAAGGCAAGTGCTTGGAAAAATAACTCTTTGCACAGACTCATTTTGGCATGCACGCAAAACATTGAATGTTCCTTCCATGTTCACTTTGTTGTACAACTCTGGTTTTTGGATTGATTCTTCAGCATAACTTAATGCAGCCATGTGAAAAACAAACTTTGCACCAGAAACAGCCTTTTGTGTTTTTTGTAAATCTAAAATGTCGCCTTCGATTACTTTTAACGATCATTAACCTTAGACAGGTTATGTAGATATCCTGTTGATAGATTATCGTAAACAGTTACATCAAAATCTTTTTCCACAAGCATTTCAACAATGTGTGAACCAATAAAGCCTGCTCCGCCAGTGACAACAATTTTTTCACTCATAAAAACACAAGTTCATTTAGCACAAGCCATAAAACTTTGGACACTTCTTACAAGAAACCGGTGCATCGTTTGTCTTTATTTTCTGCCTAAAAGAAACATATTTTTCGCTATTCCAAATAGTATTCAAATCATCCTTGAGAATATTTCCCATAATATTTTCTTCTTTTGTCCTTCCGCCTGATTCCTGTGGAATAAAACAACAAGGCAAAACATCACCATTATATCCAATGTAAGGATTTTGCCAAGGATAATCACAACCAGTGACTTTTGACATTTTTACTTCTGGGTTTGGCCAAGCAATAACACTCACGCCAAGCTCTTTTGCAGTAGCCTGTGCCCTTCCCAAAACTTCTTCAATCTCTGCTTTTGAAACAGAATAAAGAGAAAACTGTCCAGTGTTAGTTGAAACAAAAATTGTCATAAACATTATTTTATCCACTTTTAATTCATGAGCAAGTCTAATCATCATTTCAAGTTCTTTGTAATTTTCTTTTGTAATCACACAATTAATTCCAATGAGTGGGACTTTGTTTCCTTTGTCATCACGCATCTTAATTAGTCTTTTAGTATTTTCAAGAACTTTTTCAAATCGTGCACCAACCCTGATTTTTTCAAAAGTTTCTTTTGTTGCACCATCAAGTGACAAAACAATAAAATCTGCACCAGCATCAATTAACCTTTGAGCAGATTTTTCTGTCATCAAAGTCATGTTATCAGAAAACCAAACATAAATTCCTTTCTTTTTTGCATAATCAACCATGTCCAAAAAACCAGGATTCATTAAAGCTTCTCCAATCCCAGTAATGTTTAGAGTTTGTACGTTTGGGTTTGTGTCAAGCAATTTTTTAAAATCCTCAAAACCCATGTTCCCGCCAACTTTTTGCATGTAAGTGTGCTCACACATAGTGCACTTCAAATTACATGCAGTTGTAATTTCAACCTGCAAAGCAGTAGGCGAATAAGTAGGCATGTCTGGCCTTTTTGAGTTCTCGTAATACCTTCTTGCAAGGTTTGTTATTCCAGCCAAACCATTTCTTTGAATAGTCTTGTAAACAAGGTTACTTTTAGTCTGCAGCATAAAAATCAAATAAATTAACTAAAAAAGCCCTAATATATTAATATAGTTCTGTTTGAAGCATTTATAATATATTTTGGTTCAAATCTGCCAAAAAAACCCTTTATTTTGCACTTTAACTAATTAATAACCGTAAACTTAGGTTCTTTAAACTCAACAAAAAGCCGTTTTTTTGCCCTTTGCTTAAGAATTATTTTCCAATCCTTTAAAGTAAGCCAATAACTTTTAAGCAAAGAAAAAAAAGTGCCACTGGTAATTGATGTCAAAAAAATCAAGCCAAGCCCTGGCACAAAACGCAATAAATCAATTATTGACAAATTAAAAAGCATTGCACGATGCCGATGAAGATTAATCAAAATAAACTGTTTTTTATTCCCCAAAATTTTTTTTGTATCCTGACTGCTTGAATGAACAACAAGCGAACTACTTACACGGATAATTCTGTAACCAAGTTTTCGTGCCCTAAAATTCCAGTCAGCCTCTTCACCATAAATTGGTGAAAAAAACTCTGTATCAAGATAACCAATTTTTTCAATCATTTTTTTTGTAGTAACCCAAGCAACAGGCAAAGTCATTTTTTCAACATTTGGACTATTCACAAGTTTCTTAAGAAACTCTTTATCCTTTGAATTCTCGTGTGCGACTTCAGTGCACCCTGCAACAGCAACATGCTTATCTAACTCAAGAACGTTAATTGCACCTGTAAGCCAGTCATTTAACACAACTGCGTCATTGTTAAGCGGAGCAAGGTAATACCCTTTTGCGTCACGATAACCCTGATTCAATGCATAGGGAAAACCATAATTCTTGTCGTTCTTAATTGTCTTTACAAAAGGAAAATCCTTTTTTAGTTTTTCAAAACTACCATCAACAGACCCGTTATCAATCAAAATTACTTCATAATTAGGGTAAAGAGTTTTTTCCACAAGGCTTTCAATGCAGCGCTTTGTCATTGAATAGTTATTCCAGTTAATTATGATTACAGATGCAAGTAAAGTTTTTTTATTATTTTTTAAAACACTTTTTTTTGCCATCAAAAGTTACAACTCGTTTTCATTAGACACAATCCTTGCCTTTGGAAGAGGAAGAATATACTTTCCCTTTGACTGAAAACTTTGTGTCTTTTTCATTAATTCTTTTGCAATAGTCCAAGCAAAAAGCACCAAATAATCAGGTCTTTGCTTTTCAATTTCATCACTAGAAACAATAGGAACACGATTACCAGAAAATGCTCTCCCTTGTTTTAATGGAGAGTCATCAACAATAAATTCAATATAATTTTGCCCTACTCCGCAATAATTCAATAATGTGCTTGCTTTTGCTGCAGCACCATAACCTGCAACTTTTTTTCCCTGTTTTTTTAAATCAAGTAAAAGGGTCAAAAAATTTATTTTTGCCAAAAGCACTTCATCCGCAAATTTTTTGTAAGTCTCAATTGAATGAAGTTTTTTTGATTTTTCTTTTTCAACAAACTCATTAAGCCTTTCTTTGTTAACATTAATTTTTTTGTTCTGAGGAAACTTTACAAACACCCTAATGCTTCCGCCATGAATTGGAATGTTAGTCACATCAAAAACTTCCATTCCCCGTTCTCGACTCCTGAGTAGGCCTTCATGCGTCCCGCCCGCACGAGCTGGCCGGCCTCGTAGGTCCCGTCCGCATTCTTGACGAGCTCGACTAAGTGCGTGGAATCCGTG
>CAYIJY010000083.1:0-5062 GCA_964363785.1 uncultured archaeon | reverse complement strand
GCTTAATTGTCCGCAAGAGCAGTCAAAGCCAATTTGTTTTGAAGAGCCAAATGAAGTGATTGACTCTTGCCTTGCCAGTGGAGGAAATCCTGTTTCGCAGGTTGATTCATTTGGTTGTGCTTTTACAAAGTGTGAGTTTGCAGGCGAAAGCAAAGATGTTTTTGATGAGCCGCAATGCATTACTGATGAACAGCTTGAGTTATTTGTTTTCCAATGCATGGAAAATGGTTTGAATCCTGTTGTGGAAACTGGTTTGAATGGTTGTTTTGAGCCAAAGTGTGAAGGCAAGCAGGAGCAGATTGGCGATAAATGTGAAAAGTTTGGCTTTGATGAGGTAGCGCAAGTTGAGGCGAGTTGTTTGCAGCAGTTTGGTGCATTAGATTATCAGTTTGATGAAGCTGGCTGCAAGAAACCTGTCTGTGTGTTGCCAACTCAAAGTTCCTGTTATCAAGTGCCTGACAATGTAAAGGAAACCTGTGCAAGTGCTGGCGGCGAGTTCGTTGTTTTAAAAGATAATTCTGGCTGTGTTACTTATTCAAGTTGTCTGAATGCAGATATCCAGACGTTTGAGTACAATCCGGTTGAAGAATTGCCTTCTTCGCAGGAAATTTTAGGCACTGCAGGCAAATTGTCTGAATTGTCCAATGCGTTGTCTTTGCTTTCTGAAAAACTTGGGTCTTTAAAATCATTTTTTGAACAAACAAATGATGAGCCTTCTCTTAAGCGAATTGAAGTTTCATTAAACATTATTGATTCTGCGTTGCAAAAGACAAGTGAATTGTCTGCCTATCTTGAATCAAATGCTGGCAGAATAACTGTAACTGATCTTTCGCGTGTGCGAAAAGAGCTTGGTTCAATTGATGAATCAATGCAGGCCGCGTTGTCTGGTCTTTTAAGTGAACAAAGCACGTCTTTCCAACCTATTGATTGCGGCTCAAGTACATCTTGCTTAAAGTCAAGTTTGCTTTCCTGCAAACCTTCAACTGCAAGCATAGTTGATGCAGGTTTGACTTACAGTATTGTAATTAAGGGCGTGGAAAATGGCATGTGTGTGATTGACTTTTCAACACAAATAGATAACATTGATGCTTTCATGGTCTGCAGGCTGGATGATTATGGCAATGGGCTTTTGGGCGGAGAGAACTTTAACAGTTTCCTTGATAATTGTGAAGGCAATTTGCTTGAGTTTTTGAGTTCAAGGCAGGAATGATTTTTATGGGTGAAAAAAAAGATTTTCTTCCAAAAATAATGATTGGAGGGAAAAAAGTTGACTTGATTTTTGTAATTGGCTTTGTTCTTGTTTTAACCGGTTTTTTCATGTATTATTTGGGCGGCGGGCAAAAGCAAATTGACGGGGCAAATGAATTTGAAAAAAAAATTGCGGACAGAATAAAGGCAAGTGAGGGTGTATCTTCAAAAGAAGAGGCTATAACTTCTATGTCCTCTATTTCACAGGAACTTGAAAATGCACGCGCAAGTGTTTCAAAGATTAATGAGAGTCTTGAAGGTCAAGGTAATCCTTCCAATGGGCCTCAATCAGGTTTGGTCGTGGAATCAAGTGCTGTTTTTGGTTTAGGGCTTGTCTTGGTTGGCTTAATTATAATTGTGTTTGAGTTTTTTTCAAAATCTAAGCAATCATGATTTTTTTTTCTCAGTTGGGTTTTTATACTTCTTTTTTCTTTTGTATTCTAATGCATTTTTTTGAAAAAAATGGCGTCTGCATTAAGTCAGATGCAGAGCTTTTTATTGATTCTTTTGGCTTGAAAAACTCAAATGTTTTAGTTAGCCATGCGCATTCTGATCATTGCCGCTTGACAGGTTCTAATACTTATTTTATGACTGAGAAAACACGTGTACTTGCAAACCCAAAAAGCAATGTAAATATTATTGAGAAAAGTTTTGGCGAGAAATTTGAAGTGAATGGTTTTGAGGTTTCAATGCATCCATCCGGCCATATTGTTGGTTCAAGCCAGTTTCAGATTGCAAATGGCTCAAGTGCTGTTGTGACTAGTGATTTTAAGTTGCAGGAAAGTCTGCTCTTAAAGCCTGCAAATATTTTGCAGGGGGATATTTTGGTTATGGAGACTACGTTTGGCACAAAGGATTTTTCTTTTCCTGTGCGCGAGCAAGTGTATGCTGACTTGGCAAAATTTGTAAATGAAAGAATTTCAAAAAACTTTTTTGTTGTGCTTGGCGGGTATTCAACTGGAAAGGCGCAAGAGTTGACAAAGTTTTGCAATGAATACTTGGGTGTTGCTCCGCTTGTTCATAAAAGTGTGTTTGAGAAAAACAAGTTGGTTGAAAAAACTGGTTTGTCTTTGGGTAATTATATTTTGCTTGATCATAATTTGCGTGAATCAAATGTTTTGATTATGCCGCCTCACTTGCTTAATCGTGAGTTGGTTGAGGTGTTGTCTTTGCAGTTAGGTAAGCATGTTGAGTGTGCTGTTGCAACTGGCTGGAAAAAGTTTGGGCAGTTTAAGTCTTTTCCTTTGAGTGACCATGCTGACTTTAACCAGCTTTTAGATTATGTAGAGGGCTGTAAGCCTAAGCTTGTTTTGACTTATCATGGTTTTGATGAAGAGTTCTCTAAAGCAGTTTTCAAGAAATTTGGTATTCCATCCCAGCCACTGCGCTTGGCTTCGCAGAAAACATTGTCTTCTTATTTTGAAAGGGTTTCTTGATTTCGCATGGCTTCTGGAAAAAAAATTGTTTTAAAAAAATCATACAAAAAAAGAGTTGAAGATTGGTTTAGGACAAAAGAGCGGCTTGAAGAAAGGCGGGGAATGAAATTTCATGCTGATAGGGTTTTTCATAGTCCTGAAGCACCTTCAACTAGAAATTTTTTTAGTTATCAATCTGCGACAGGAGTTGATTTTGAAAAATTGTTTAAAGGAAAGAGAGTTTTAGATGTTGGATGTGGAATGGGTATCTTTGTCAAGCAGGCCATGGAAAAAGAAATTTTAGCTGAAGGGATAGATCCTATGGCTTTGAGATCAAATGAACACATACATAGAATTCACTTGGATGAATTTAATCCAAAACATAAATATTCATGCGTTGTATCCATGTTTGGATTGCCTTTTTATTCAAGCAATGCATACAATGTCAGGTTGTCATTATATCAGATGTTAAGGCTTGTTGAGCCCGGTGGAATGCTTGTTATTCATCCATGGCATCCAGAAAAACCAAAGGATAGATCTGCACGTGCAATGTGGGCTATTACTGATTCTACACTTAGGAAACTAAAATTGTTGGGGTTTGAACTTGAATTTAAGCCGCCAACTTATCACCCAGATTATATGACTTTAATAATAAAAAAAACAGATGAAATACAAGTTATGGCTTTAGGACAAAGACTTGGAATAGTTGAATCAATTGAAGAATTACGCAAAAAGTCTTCAACTCAACACAAATAAAATATTTTGCACAACTACTTATTGTGGTTTCTTTTTGCTGAACAATGTGGCATATTGGTAATACAAGAATTTGTGTTTGAATTTTCATGAATGCCTTAATCTGATTTGTGTTATTTTTTCTTTTCCATTTTTTGTTTTTGCAAGGCGTTTGTAGAAGTTATTTGCATTTTCTATCTGTGCATTAATGAATGGGGTTAATTCTTTTTGTGATTTTTTCATGTTTAATTTACAGTAGTTTGCCCATCTGTCAATCTGTTCCATTCTGCTTTTTTCTATCATAACTGTATTTTTGATTATGCTATCGCTAGTTCTTTCTTTTTTTCAAAAGCAACTTCTTCAAGTGATTTTTTCACTAATTTTTTGTCTAAATCAATAAGTTGTTTTACGATTTGGTTTTGCGTATTTAATTTATACATGTCGGCTTTTCCAACTTTTCTGGTAAAAATTACGACTTTATCTTTTTCTAGTTTGTGCCAAAAATTTTCAATAGTATTCCATGACACATTTGCGTTTCTGCAAATATCTTTTTTTGAATAGTCAAAAATATCATTTTCAATCAAGAAATCAAATACTCTAATTATTGGGTAGTCTCCAAAAAATTCCACGAACAGTGATTTATTGTCTTTCATTTTCTCAACTTTTTTAATGTGTTTTGTATTGCATACGTAATATTACGTATTTTGTAATACAACTTATAGGTTTGTTAAAGTTTTAATATTTTTCCTTTTATATTTCAATTTATGAAACTTTCTTCTTTTGAGATTCGGAAGAGAATTTTGTACAAATTAGTCAGGCATAATCTTTGGGGTGGAAAACACACTGCATTTGATAACATTCCTAAAGGTTTTCCAAAAGAGCTTTGGAAGGACGTTAAAAACGAGGCAGAACAGCTTATTCGTGAAGGTCTGATTGTAAAAAAGCCAACTGGCTATGGTTTGCATATCTCTTTGAATGTGAGAATGAAGGCTGAGATTGAGAAAATTATATCAGATAATTCCTAACCCTTTTTATTTTCTTTTAAATTACTCTTTGTGTAATGAAACGTACTAATTATTGCGGTCTTGTATCATCTAATGATATTGGAAAACCAGTTGTTTTGACTGGTTGGGTTGCAAGTAAGCGTGATCATGGTGGCTTGTCCTTTATTGATTTACGTGATAGAGAGGGAATTTGTCAGGTTGTTTTTAACCCTCAAAAAGACAAAAAATTGTTTGAAAAGTCTGTTTTGCTTGGCTTAGAGTTTGTTGTGAAGGTCGAGGGAAAGGTCCTTAAAAGGCCAAGTGGGACTGAAAATAAAGGTATTCCGAGTGGTTCTATTGAAGTTGAGGCATTTAGTCTTGAGGTTTTAAGTGAGTGTGCTCCGCTTCCCATGGAAGTTGCGTCCTGGACTAATACCAGTGAGGAAACTCGCCTTAAATATCGTTTTTTGGATTTACGTAGGCCTGAAATGCAAAAAAAATTGCTTTTAAGGCATCGCTTGGTTAAGACAGTCAGGGATTACTTTGACTCAAAGGGCTTTATGGAGATAGAAACGCCTATTTTGTCTAAATCCACTCCTGAAGGTGCTAGAGATTATCTTGTTCCAAGCCGCGTTTGGCCGGGAAAGTTTTTTGCTTTGCCTCAAAGCCCGCAATTGTTTAAGC
>CAYIJY010000082.1:0-5112 GCA_964363785.1 uncultured archaeon | reverse complement strand
AACTTTTATTTTTCCTTTGATTTCTAAACGCTTTAAAACTTCTGCTGCAATTGCAATGCACTCAAAGTCAGCAGCAATAGAACTAGCACCAACAATATCTACATCAGCTTGTGTAAACTCACGCCAACGTTTTGCTTGTGGCCTGTCATACCTCCAAACTTGTGCAATCTGGTAACGCTTAAATGGTTTTTTTAAATTTGGATTACTTGACACAACACGAGCAAGCGGCACAGTCAAATCAAAACGAAGTCCAATGTCCCTGTCAGCTTTGTCTTTAAAATAATAAATTTCATCTTTAATTGCTTCACCAGCAGCGCCTTTTTTAGTTAAAGTCTCAAGCTCTTCCAAAGCAGGAGTCTGCAGTGGCTCAAAGCCAAAGCTCTCAAAAACTTTCCTGCAAGTATCTTCAACAAACTGTTTCTTTTTTGCCTGCTCTGGCAAAAAATCCTGCATTCCACGCACTGTTTTCATTCTTTCACCAATAAATTAAAGGGCTGACGCCGGGAGCGAAACCCGGTTCCCGTAAGGCCGCGGTCGGGATTCGGACCCGAGTCAGAGGATCCACAGTCCTCTATGCTAGACCACTGCACCACCGCAGCCAGATTAAACCTAAAATAATCTATGCTTAAGTCAGTCCAAAAAAATGTTTTAGTGCCAAGGCTAAATAAATCAAAAAAAGAAATTCTAGATGTGAAGACACTCACTTTTCAAATTAGCCATAATAAAAACTTCCATCTTTCTCTTTAAATACCTTTTTATCAAAGGCAAAAAAGAGGTTTAAATCCTTGCCTTAAATAAACTTATTTTATTGAAATTTCGCACGGGTAGCGAAGTGGCCAAACGTACCAGATTCAGATTCTGGCGGCTTAGTGCCTTCGCAGGTTCGAATCCTGCCCCGTGCACTTATTTTGAGTACATAGAAAAGCCACTTGTGTACTCCCCCATTAGTATGAATGGTTTTTGCACTCCGTTTGGCCCATCAACATCCACAAGCCAATTGTAAATATTAGGGCTGCTTCCAACAGAAGTCGTCTCATAAATATACGTATTATCTGGGTCAAAAATACGGTACTTTGTTATCTGTCTTGCCTGCCACGGGTTTGAAATAAGGTAAAGACTTTCAGTATCAACTATAGTCACCCAATAATTTACTCTTTCATTATAATTTGGAATATCCATTTCAACAACTTTACTTGCAGTCAAAGGTTGAGTTATTTTGTTTGGAACATTTATGCTGAAAAAGAAAACTTTTCCATAATTTCTTCCGCCAACTTTATTTTGATTAGCTACACTGTACAAGTAACCAGAAACCTGATTTGGAGTAATCTTTGGATTTAAAGGATCGCGAATATCAATTAACCCAATATTCAATTGTTCTTGAAAAACCATTGCGTCATTACTAGCTAAACTTAGGTTATTTATTGCTTGAGTTAAATTCAATGAATTCACTTGCACTGGGTTTTGCGGATTTGAATAATCATACACAAACAATTTTGCCGGCGTATTAGTGTGGATATACAGTAAGTCATTAACTGGAACAATCCCAAGAATTTGACCAACACCCAATTGGTTGACATTTAACTCTGAATAAAGAGTTATGTCAAATGGATCTTCTTTGTATACTTCGATGGAAGAAGAGGTTTTCAAATAAAGTTTTTCATTAGATATTTTAAGCACGGGGCCTTTTCCAGTGCTTGTAAAATTTGGAATAAAAGTAATAACACCTTCAGCTAGTTTTTCTGGGCTTGAAATATCCACCACTCCAAGTATGCCATCCAAATTTGCTACACTCCAAGCATACTTGCTAGAAAAAGCAACTGAGTCGCCTAATGGCGTAAAAAGTTTGCTTGGTGTTACAGCAGGCATTTTTGAAAGTAAATGAATTCCCTCGCCAACATTTACTTGGATAGTTTTCTCTTGATAGTTTTCCCAATCCGAATCAAAAATCGTAAGTTTAACATTTCTCTTTCCAGGAAATGCCAAAGCCTTAAGTGCAATTTCACCGCTTGCAAATGTTCCGCCAAAATCCCAGCTAACCAAATTAAATGAATCATTTGACGAAACAGAATCTGAAGCATCAAACCTGTATTGTTTTCCAAGTTCTAATTCTTCACTCTCTAAGTCAACCTCTCTCCAAAGTTCAGGTTTCAAAGACACTTGATCATAAACTTTAAAGTCAGCCTTTAAAGGCCCAGTGCAACTCAAATAATTTATAGTGCAATCCCTTCCATAAACATCTCCCGCTTGAAAACAACTAAGGTTACCGCTGGCATATAAGTCCACATTATAAATTGCACATTCATTAGTCACTAAATTTTCACCATCGCATTGCTCCCCCAAATCAATTACCTCATTACCACACAAGCCAATTTGTTGGGTCTGTGGCTGTTCCTCAACAATTGTTTCAATTGGCGGCAACTGAATAAAATTATTATTTTTGTCCTCTAAATCAGGATAAGTTATACAACCAAATAAAACGAACAACAAGCAAAAGAAAAGCAGTTTTTTCATAAAGCAAAAACGGTAGAGCAAGCTAATATATAAGTTTAATCAGTTTTTTTGTGGCTTTAAAAATGGTTTTTCGCTTTGGTTTAAAGGACTTAAAAATCGTGTTAAACGACGTGGGGGAGATACTTTTTTGGAGTTCCTTTGCCTTCATTGCCCCAATATTCTTTGTGCTTTGGTACAAAGAAGGCTCTTACGCTCTTTTTTCGTTTTTGTTTATTGGCTTAATGGTTTTTTTTATCGGGGGTCTCTTAAAAAAAATTTTTTCAACGGAAGCTGACACAGAACTAAAACATGCATTTCTTACAGTAAGCCTGGTCTGGCTTTTGTTCTCTTTTTTTGCTGCATTGCCATTTGTTCTTGTGCAGGGATCAAGCCTGATTGACGGGGTGTTTGAAACAATGTCAGCGGCCACAACAACAGGCTTAAGCGTGATTGATGCTGAACTTGACTCCATGCCAAAAAGCCTTATTTTTTGGAGGAATTTTTTGGGCTGGATAGGCGGCCTTGGAATAATCGTACTTGCACTCATGGGAATAGTCAGTGCTTACTCAACTTCTTCAAAATTATTTTCCGCAGAAGGAAGAGATGACACAATCGAGCCAAACTTAAAGCATACAGTAAAAGAACTTTGGAAAATATACATTGGCATAAGCGCACTTGGCGTAATTTTGCTTTTGCTTGCAGGCATGAATTTCTTTGACGCACTAAATTATTCAATCTCCACAGTCTCAACTGCAGGCTTTAACACAAGTTATGACAGGCTTGCTTTGCAGCCAAATTTTTTAGTTGAAATAATACTTACTTTTTTGCTTGTTCTTGGCGGCACAAATTTTTCACTTCACTATTTTTTTGTGAAAAAAAAATCATTAAAGCCATACCTGCAAAGCGGGGAATTCAAGGCAATGGTCATCTTTTCAATTCTTGGGGGATTGCTTGTCACACCAAAAATAATCCAGTTTGCCCCAACAATGTTTGATTCTTTGCGAATTTCATTTTTTCATGCGTTCTCTGCACAATTGGGCGGTCACATGGCAGTGCAGGCAAATTTTTTTGCCTTGCTAGATGATTTTTCCAAACTGGTTTTTGTCGCATTAATGTTTATAGGCGGAAGCAGTGGCAGCACTTCAGGCGGAATAAAAGTAAGCCGCTTTCTCTTGCTTTTAAAGCAAGTTTACTGGAAAATAAAGGAAATTGCTTTTCCAAAAAACACTTTTTTTGCAAAAAAATTTGAAGGAGTGGAAATTGACCCAAAACGACTTTCAGAAGTAAATTACTTTGTAGTCATTTACATTGGTTTGCTTTTGCTTGGAACGCTTGTCCTGACAGTCCAGGGTTTTTCACTTAGTGATTCTTTGCTTGAAGTTTCTTCCGCGCAGGGCAATGCTGGCTTAAGTGTAGGCATAGCGGAAAAAGGAATGCCTCTTGCAAGCGAAGTAACGCTTATTTTTTTGATGTGGGCAGGGCGCCTTGACATAATTCCTTTGTTTGCTTTTATTGGTTTAATTTTGTCTATTCGCAGAAAATAAAAGATTTTTAAACTAAAAACATGTCATATTATCAGTTAACCTAAAAGAGTTGGAAAAAAAAATGTTTATTGTTGTTGTTGGAATCGGGGACATTGGGTATTACCTTGCACAGCTTTTGCTTGAAGAAGACCATGACATTGTATTGCTTGAAAAAGATGAAAAAGTCTGCCAAAAAATAAGCGAAGAACTGGATATTTCAGTCACCAAAGGCGATGGGACTGATCCAAAGATTTTGGAAAAAATAAACGTCAAAGAAGCAGACGCACTTGTTGCGCTTACAGGCAATGATGAGACAAACATGGTAATTAGTTTATTGGCAAAAGAACTTGGCGCAAAAAGCGTTGCCACAAGAATCGGCAAAGTCGAGTATGATGAAAATATTTTGAAAAAACTCGGAATAGACATAGTCATCCACCCGGAAGCCGCAGCAGCCGGATACATTTCAGAATTAATTACAAAGCCGGATATTTTGGACCTGGCTTTTATTTCCCGAGGGCAGGCAGAAATCCTTGAAATAAAAATAAGTGAAAACAGCAAAGTTGTTGGAAAAAAAGTAAAAGAACTGGAGCACCCGCCTGGGTCTGCAATTGTTGCAGTTTTTGAAAAAGAAAACCTGATAATTCCAAATCCAGATTTTGTACTGCATGCAGGCGTAAAAGTTTTAGTTCTTGCAAAAAATGACGTAATAGAAAAAGTAAGGAAAATTCTTGGCTAATCTAATCTACTTGCGGCACTCAATCTTTTTTTCATTGCAATTACTGAAAGGGTCCTGCTTCCATTTTTGCCTGGGTGTTTTCCAAGGGCTGCATGTTTAACCCTTTGAGGAGTTGCTCGTTTGCTAGTTGGTTTTCTTGCAAGCCTAACCGCCTTTAATTTATTGTCAATTCTTGAATGTGGATTAGATTCAAAAATCCTGGCCATTAACCTTCGAATTGGCATAACGTACACTTAAGTAAAAACCCTTATTTATACCTTCCAGTTTGACGCCCCCACAGGGAATTGAACCCTGACCGAAAGCTGACTGCGAACTGTCACGCTCAGTTTCACACGCAAGTACATATCCCGCTTTCAGTGGAAT
>CAYIJY010000081.1:2237-5159 GCA_964363785.1 uncultured archaeon | reverse complement strand
ATAAACTCGGTAATTGGCTCTGTTTGGCGTAAGGCACTTTACAAACCCAGCTTTTTCCAACCGAAGCAATTGCTGGCTAATTGTGCTCCTATGATTGTTCAATTTTTTTGACAACTCAGTAACAGTCAAAGGTTCTGCTTTTAGGGCTTTCAGAATGGCCGCCCTGTTTTTACTACTTTTTATGAAAATTCGTTCTTCCCAATTCATAAAAATTGGGTGTTTTTGAGTAAATAAAACAAAGCGTAGAAGAAACGTAGAATATTTATATAGGTAGAGTCATTCTATTTTTGAAATTATGAAAAAATCGATTATTGTTGTAGGAATTATTTTAGCCCTATTTTTATCAGGTTGTACAGCTAATCAAGTAAAAGAAGGAGGAGAAGTTTCTGTAAAACAACCAACAAATCAATCAGAACAAGTGGGCGAAGAAATTGCCCCGTCAGAAATTAGTTTGAACATTGGTGAAACGGCGACTACTGAAATTGCTGAAATTACAATCAGCAGTGTCGAACAAACAAAGCTTTATGAAAATACTTATGCCAAAACTGGAAAAAAATTTGTTGTAGTTGAACTGACACAAAAAAATATTGGTGAAGATTCTCTTCAAGCATCACCTTTTAATTTAAGCCTTACAGATTCAGAGGGCAACAAATATGATCAAAGCTATTTTTCGAATATTCTTCTCGGAAATGACAAAGCCTTTTCTCCAACAACTTTATACAAAAATCAAAAAAGGTCAGGAACAGTTATTTTTGAAATTAATGCGAGTGCAACTGGGCTTGAAGCAGTTTATGATTTAGGGGCATTTTTCAAAACAAGACTGATAAAATGGAAAATCCCAAACAAAGAAGTCAAAGATCCGACAGTAAGTGGAGAAGCCAAACTAAAAGATTTAGAATACAGCTGGATTGGAAGCGGATATGGTGGCTACTTAACAAGCATACCTTTTGAACTTAAGAATACTGGTGAGGGCCCAATTAGTATAGGGTTACAATACAAAATCACCGACATTACAATTAAGAATAATCCCCAAATTGCCATAGAAGGAAAAGATAGTTTGTATGATGCTTCACTAAGTTCTTGGAAAACTGTTTCACCAAGTGAAACAATAAATGAAAATGTTTCACTTTATGCGTCAATTAAAAGTGCTGGCACATATAAAGTTGAAATTACTATAATCGACAAAAATACCGGCAAAGAAGTCGCTACTGCAGAGAAAGAACAAAAAATACCACAAGCATAAATTGCTTTTCAAAAAATAGAATTTGATTTTGAAATACAATAAAGTTAAAAGGCATTAAAATGAGTTTTTGGGAAGAAAGACAAAAGTTTCTTGATGTCCAAAAAAAGTATTGGATTGGCTATTTTTATAGTCACCCACAAGCTAAAGAAAATTGGACATCAACAAATAAACTTTCAAAATATAATTATTACACTATAGTAATAGCAAAAAAAATAGTGCTTCTAATTTTGCTTTTAATTCCAATATTGGGGTGGATTTTAATTGCCTATTTTTTTCTTTCAGAAAAAGCAAAATTTGACATGGAAATTAATAAAGATAAAACAAATTAAGGGAAAATTTGTATGTCTTTCAAATCTTGGTTTGATTCACAAGTTTTGTGGATGAAAATTATTCTCGCACTGCTTTTATTGATATTTTGGCCAATTGGCATAATTGTTTTGATTGTATACCTTGCAAGCGATTACTTTGAGCCAAAAAACAAATCAATAATTGAAAAGTTGCAGCATTACATTGACCTGAAAACAAAACTTGACGACTTTCACACAAAGCTACTGCTTCAGAAAGAAGAGAGAATTTTGTTTGAAAATGTTTCTGATTTTTATGAAGAACGAGCAGTTAGGCAGTATGTATCAAGTGGGCAGAGCGTCAGGTTAATGAAAGGCTGGTGGATTCGCTTAGGCTCAGGAACAGCCGAGTCACATGGAGAATTGCGAAAAATTGATTCTGGTGTTTTGTTCATAACAAATAAGCGTTTCATTTTCAACGGAACTTTTAAAAATTATAATTACAACACCAACAAAATTGTGACAATAGAGCCATTTAGTGACGCAATTCGTTTAGGCGTGCAAGGGAGGCAAAAAACCCTTACTTTTATGACAAATAAGCCGTTGCTTGTAGGCTCCGCTTTGCAGTTCATGCAGGAGGGGAGTATACCAAAGGAAGCGGAAGAGCATATACTGCTTGAACTCAAATTAAAAATTGGAGAAAAACTGGTATTGGTTAGCGGCGAAATGAAATTTGATAAAAATAATTATGGAGAAGGCTCTGAAATTTTCAGAAAATTAGCTCAATGCATTGAGATTGACATAAATGATTATAATAAAGTTCTTCCAAAAATTCCAAGCGAATTCAAAGACCTTAAATTGAGCGTGGACAATGCACAAAAAATCTTCGAAAATTATTACAACGAAATTTCTGCCATAAAATCAAAGTTAGGAAGTTCGGCAAACGAAAAGGAAATTGCAGCAGAATTTGATAAAACAATAAAGCAAAAATATGGAGAAAACGCTTTATCTGAATCACTAAATCAATTTGGAGAAAACATTGAAAAAATAAAACTTGGAAATTCAAAACTGATTGTTTCGTCAAAATAATGAATTGTGTAAGGAATTTATTTTGTAATTTGAGCGATTTATACTTGCAAAGTAGAAATTATTTTTTTTCTTCATCAGGCATATCGATAGTTGTGACAAGAGTGTGTTTTAACAAGTCATGATCTTCATCAAGCATTTCAGGAATGCTATCAAGAATTCCAGATTTTGCAAGCATGTTTACCTTTGATTCCCATAGTTTTCTAAGAAATTTGAGATATTCAAGTTTTTGTTGATGAGGCATTGGATTGTTGAATATTTTTGTGGCTATCCCAAAAAGTACCCCGTGCTCATGTAATGTGTTCCTGA
>CAYIJY010000081.1:0-2227 GCA_964363785.1 uncultured archaeon | reverse complement strand
TGTATGCTTCTTCGGTTGGTACACTTCTCCTAAAACTAACCTTTACTTGTTGTAGATCCCGCTGGATTGTTTTGCGGTCAACTCCAAAAATCTCGCTAATTTTCTCAATACTTACGTTTTTTAGAAATAGCTCTGAAACTTGCTTTTGTCGCTCTTCTACTTGAATTTTTTTAATTGGGACATTTTCGGACATTTTTTCAACAATAAAATGCCAAAGTTTGAATATTTAAGAGCAATTGGGTGACATTAATTAAAATTTTGCGGATTTGAAATGCAAGTGCAACCAGAGCCAAATTTTCCGTCATAAACTCCAATTTTTTCAGCTCCATATTCTTGTGAACATTTTTCTGAGCATTCCACTCTATGCGTTATGTTTTCACAGATCCAACTATTATAGATATTTGAATTTGGTGAGCAGTAAATGCAACCGCCAGTTAACTCATAATATTGAAAATCTTCATGACAGTATAATTTGGAAAGAAAAAAATGGGTTGCTTCATTATCTGGTTCTATGTCCAATGCCAAACTAAATTTTTCAAAACTCTCATTTAATCTTCCTTGATTATAACGCAAAGTACCGTACAAAATCACTGCAAACAAATTGTTTTGATCTAATTCGAGTACCTTCTCTAAATCCGTTTGAGCTTCAGTATCCATGTTCAAATTGATTTCTGCCATGGCTTTTCCAATTAAAGGGACAGGCAAAATTTCAGGATTATCAGAAACAAGCTGTGCAGAATCATTAAAGTATCTTAAAGATTCCTTAAAAACTTCTTTATTTTGATCAGAAAAAAAATCTTCCAAGGTTTTTTGATTTAATTTTTCCACGCCTTTATCATATAAAGTTTCAGCTACAATTACTTTATTTTCAGTTAATAATTCAAGCATTTCAGCAGTTTCTCCAAATCTATTGTTTAAATATCCTGCAAAATTTTGTTCAAGGAGAATATTAAGCTGTTTTCCTTGTTGTTCAAAGCCTGATTTTGTTTGCCCTTTTAAATCATTATTTTGTTTCTGCAGTTCTTGAACTTCATTAAGTAACGATTTATTCTGCTCCTTTAAATCATCAATTTGAATTTGTGCTTCTTGAGAAGATATTGTATGGAAGTGAGCAGAGATAAAATAACCACCAATAAGACCCAAAATCAAAAAAAATACATTAAAGATAAAATAGTTGGTTTTTATTCTCTCTTTCCACCAAGTCCAAGACATCCACTTTTGCATCAAATAATTTGTTTAAAAACCCCATAAAAATAGTTCTATTGCCAATGGAATTTATGGCGGAGACTTGTCATTGACCATAAGCACATTTTTCTGATTTTCAGACAATAACCCTTTTTCTTTTGCCAAAAAAATAAGGATTTTTTCCATGTCGGCCTTGAGTTCTCCGAGTTCCAGCTCAATGTTTTTGGTTTTCTGCAGGTGCTCTGAAATTTTTTGCGGGTCAAGGTAAATGTTACAGTTTGGGCAAACTTCAGCAGTGGGAGGAAATGATTGCTGGCATTTAAAGCAAATTCTTGGAGTCAAGACATTTGGTTTCTTTTTGAACTCAATTTGCCCCGTGGCCATGAGGTATGCCTCATTTTCCTGCTGCTTTGTAAAATGCCCATAAATTTTGTCCATGTTTGTTGAAGAATTGTTCCAAATTCTTTTCTTGGCCAGAACAGGCGGCATGTTCAATAAAGCCCACGTTGCGTGCCGGTGCCTGAAAATATGCGGATTGACTTTGCGCTTTCCAAGAATGCCGATTTTTTGGGCTACTTGGCGCAGCACTTTTCTGAAAGAGTTATAGCTCATGAACTTGGAAAACTGCCCCGCAAACAACGGTTCATTTTCTTCTTTAAGCGGTGCAAGGTTATACCACTCCGCAACATAGTGCGCTAACCCCGAATGAATTGTAGTGGAATTTCTGCCAGTTTTTCCAATATAGTTCACTGTAACTGTTTTGTCTTCGTTAAAATGCAGGTTCTTTCGCAAAATAGTAGCGGCCTCGCCGATTCTCATGCCTGCCCCATCAGTCAAGGCGACAAAGGCACGGTATTTAGGGGACATTACGTTAAAGAGCTGCAGGACTTCTTCATCGGTTGGCAAAAGGTCTGGGTCAAGTTGGCCCTCACCGTTCCTTAATGGGATCCGCTTTAATTCTTTTGAGCGAATCAGTTCCCAGTTTTTCTTTTCGTCAACATACTTTAGCCAGAGCTTGGCAATTGTCCTGTAATCGTTAATT
>CAYIJY010000080.1:0-5240 GCA_964363785.1 uncultured archaeon | reverse complement strand
CACACTATTGACATTTGTCTTCTCCATTTCTTTTTTAGGCACCAAAAACCGTTGAGTTCCTTTCTGTAATTCAATGTCGCCAACAGTCATTTCAGGGGAAAACGCAACCTCCAAAATAATCGGGTCCTGTATAAATTCTAAAGGCAAAAATTTTCCAGTCAAATTCTTTCTGTTTAAGTCAGCCAACTTGTTAAACTCAATTGTAGTGTCAGATGGCTTAACCCCAATCTCAATAATGATTTGTCTTAAAGTCTCTGGCAAAAAACCGCGTCTGCGTAAAGCCCTGATTGTGCCAAGATTAATATCATCCCAGCCAGAGTAAACCCCGCTTTCAATTCCTGCTTTTATTTTCGAAGTGCTTAACACCATGCCTTCAAGCTTTACTCTTCCAAAATGAAACGCCTTTGGGTAAACCCACTCAAAATACTTGTACAAAAATTCTTGTTTAGTTTTATTTTGTTCATGTTCTTGTCCACGAATAATCAAAGTAGTTCCAAGTTCGTGATCATCAATTGCTGATGCAAAATTATAAGACGGCCAAACATGCTTATCCTTTACATTGGGATTTGGGTGCTCGACTTTGTCAACAATTTTTGCAGCCCACCAATCCCTAATGCTTGGATCAGGGTGATTCAAGTCAGTCTTTATCCTCAAAACAGCACTCCCTTCCTTAATTGAGTGTGACAACATTTGCTCAAAAAGCCTCAAGTGCTCTTTTGGTTCTTTATCTCGGCACTCGCATGCAATTTGTTTTACAATAAGTTTACGCCAGTCTTCAGTTTCACATGTACATACATATGCTTTATTCATTTCAATTATTTTTTTCATGTATGTATAATACAATTCAAGTCGGTCTGATGCAAAAGTAATTTCATCAACACGACAACCAAGCCAAGTCAAGTCCTCTAAAAAAATTTCGCGTGCATTCTTGATTGGTTTTTTTACTTTCGGGTCAGTGTCATCAAAACGCAAAATAAATTTTCCATTATATTTTTTTGCATACTCAAAACTCAAAATAGCAGCACGCGCATTTCCCAAGTGAAATGGTCCGTTTGGATTTGGTGCAAACCTGCTTACAACACTTTCAATTTCAAGGTCCTTTAGCCCTTCTTTTTTTTCAGGCTGCTTTAACTCGTAATCGCCTTCAAATTTCCTATAATCTTTTTCAATGTCTAAAAGACTCATTGAATTTACTTTTCTTACTGCCTCAATTATTTTTGGCATTGCAGACTTTAAGTCAACATTTTTGTCAAGTGCCTTCATTTTTCCAGCAACAGCGCCAATGTCTGCTTTACCTTCATGCAAAAACGCATTCTTTATTGCATACCGATAAGCATCTTTTTCCAAGTCCACTTTATTTTCCTCACTTTAGTTAAGAAAAATTATTTTTCCTGTGTCCAGACTTTGTTGAAATAGTGTGAAAACACATTTGCCATGTGTGTGCTGTTTGGCCAGATTGTGAAATGAAAACCATTCTTGCTGCTGCTTAAATTATTCATTGACAAAATTACTTTCTTGTCATCAACAATAAATGCCTCTAAGTCATGTTCACTTTGCTTTACCTGTGCGCCTTTTTTTGCCAAGTCCTGTGCCAATGCTTTTTCTGTGTTTTGTGAAATCAATTTAATGTCAATTTTTTTATCCACAGCGCGATGCATTGCATCAAGCAAAAAATTATTATCATAAACAAAATTACTGAATCCAACAACTGATTTTTTTGCAGAGTCAATTTCCTGTGCCAAAATACGCGCAAAATCATTTTTGTCCTTTACCTTAAGGACTTTTTCAGCGTCACTTTCAGGTGCAGATTCGCTTATTGAACTTCTAATTAAAACTGCTTTTTCTTCAAGTCCTCTTGTTTTTTCCTTGATTTCATTTAAAAGAACTTCAAAAACTTTTTCTGTCTCAAGGCACTTGTATTTTTTTGGCCTCCCGGAAACCTCAATAATCAGGCCTTTTTTTGCAAGCCTTTCAAGAATATCATAAACCCTGGTTTTAGGTACTTGTGAAGTCTGGCTTATTTGAGGTGCTTGCGCCTCTTTTAACTTAAAAAGAGTAGTCAAAGTTTTGGCCTCATACTCAGTCAGACCAAGTTCTGAAAGGTAATTTGTAAGTTCACTCAAAGACATGAATAATCCTCTAATTTAGTACGCATTAAAGATATATAAAATCAAACCCTATATATAATTTACTTTTTACAGTTATTAAATGAGTGGGTTTGTTTTCTTGTCTAAAACGCCTAATTTAAGCCAAAAAACAAAGCAGTTTAATAGCGTTTAAATGGCCTTTTTTGAGCCCTGCGGTCTTTTTTCTCAGCAAACTCAAAATCCTCTTCCTTTTCATTTTCCTTCATCTTGTACTCAAAGTCTTCAACTGTCTTTGAGAATTCAGAGTCAGAAGAAATAGTGCCTTTTTCTTTTAAGAATTCTTTAGCCAAAAGCCAAAAAACCAAAGCCAAGCTCTTTCGCCCTTTATTGTTTGCCGGAATAGCCAAGTCAATGTTTTTCAACAAATTATTCGTTGAAACAATCGCACAAACAGGTGCATTAATTCTTCTTGCCTCTTCAATAGCCTGTGCATCCTGCTCTGGCTCAAGCACAACAACAACCTGAGGCTCAAAAAACTTTGAATTAGTGTAATTAGTAAAAGTTCCCGGAACAAATCTTCCTACAAATTCCTTTGCACCAATTGACTGTGCAAAAACAACTGCAGGAGTTCTTCCATAAAGTCTTCTTGAAACAACAGCAATTCGTGCTGGAGAAAAATTAGCCAAAAACTTTGCAGCAACCTTAATCCTTTCATCAAGTGTCTGAATGTCCATTACATTCAAATTGTCCTTTCTGATCTTGAAAATATATTTTTTCATGTCACCAGACTTATATCTAGTTCCAATATGAACTCCACTTTTCAAGTATTTGTCAGATTCCACAAGAGTTTTTTCATTTGTCATTTTTTTTCAACCTGCACTTTTTTTTCCTTTATTCAAATTACTGCATCATCGCAGATGATGCACCTGAACCGAGCATCGGTTCACGCTGTGTGAACTGCAGCAGCAGTTCGTGCCGTGAACCCGCGCAAGGGTTTTATGACGGGAATTTTGCAATCTCGTCAATCAAGTCAACGTGAGAAAATATTGTTCTTTTACAACAATACCTTTCAATTCCAAGTGACTCCATTGCTTTTTTCGGATCCTCTTTTTTTTCATTAACTAATTTCAAGTACTCCTCATAAACTCCGCCGACAACTTTTCCACAGGTAAAACACCTAACTGGCACCATCATACACAAATCACCTTTTACTCTTTTGTTTTTTCTTTCTAGCTTTAGGTCCAAGCGGCTTTTTTGTTTCAACCCTTCTTGGGTCATCAACAAGGAGCAACCTGTCATAAGCAATCATAGTCTGCCTAAGTTTTTCATTAGGCTTAAAATCAAACAATGCCTTTGCAATTGCAGTTCTTGCTGCAACAGCCTGGCCCATAAAACCGCCGCCTCTTACACTCACATCAATTGTAACTTCTTTAGACAACGGGCCAACCAATTCAAGTGGCTCAGAAATAAATTCCTTAATCTCTCTTGGTCTGACTGCATTTAAGTTAAGACTATTAATTCTAACAATACCTTTTCCTGCCCTGATTACTGCGCGTGCAGTTGCAGCTTTCTTTTTAGCTTTAGTTGTAACGCCTTTCTTTTTTCTTTTTGTTTTCTCAGTCATACTTCCCACTTTGCTCCAAGCTTTGTGCTAATTTCACCCATAGTCATAAAAGACTGCTCAGCCCTATGCATTGCACCTTCAAACTTTTGAAGTTCTTTTCCCTCAAGTTCTTTTGGCACACCAATAAACGCCCTAAAATTCTTTAACGCTTCCCTTCCTCTTCTTTCAGGATAAGGCACCATTCCTCTTAAAGCATATTTAACAAGTCTGTCCGGCATCTTTGGAAACTTTGGATTTCTAGTCTGGCTTCCTTTAATAGTCAAACCCTGTCGTCTAACAAACTTTTCCATGACAGCACTCTTTTTTCCAACTACAATAATTTTCTCAGCATTAACCACGTAAATCTTTTCGCCCTTCATAAGCTTTTTAGCTATAAGTGAACAAAGCCTTCCAAGCACATGATTTTCTCCATTTACAACAATCATTTTACAATCACCAATGAACTTTTTTTTGGGTTAGTTTCTGCTAACTCACTTAATGTAATTGCTTTTCCTTTTGCTTCCAAAATTTTTTTCTTTGCAGAACCTGAATACTCAAGTGCAGCAACAGAAATAGCTTTACTTATTTTCCCACTACCCAAAACTTTTCCCGGAACAACAATTGTTTTGTCCCCAATCTTTTTTGAAAGGTTTTGCAGTTTAGACAAATTAACAACCGTTTTTCCACTTCTGTTTTTACCAAGTTGTTTTGCAAGAGCTAACCAAATCGCTTCTTTATTCTTCTTTCCTTTTTTTTCAAGGGACACCAAAACTTTTACTTCATTTGTTCTATTCATTTTCAAATCACCAAAAAAAAACAATTGCAGGGGGCAGGGTTCGAACCTGCGAAGGCACTAAGCCACAGGATATCTTCAACAAACCATGCAATACTTCAAAATATATCAACTTAACTTTGCAGTTAAAAAATCAACCAAACTGATTAAGTACTACCTATGGTAGTACGGCGTGTAAACGGAGCCAGCCGTTTCTTAAGTCCTGCCCGTTTGGCCGCTTCGGTACCCCTGCATAATTAAATCTTTTTAAGCTCCTCCTTAAATTCCTTCACTTTTTCAGTTAAAACATTTGCACCCTCAATCAAAACATCAGAGGCACTTAATCCTCCAAAAGACTCAACTGAAAACACAAATGACTTACCATTGTACTCAACACTTGAGTCGCCGCCAGCTAATTCAACTGCACGCTCAACCAAATCAATGTCAACCCCAACAGAATCATTAAGAACAATTTTTCCTGCCTTTAATTCAAATAAACCCTCAGGTGTCTTGCTTAAAAACTTTTTTTGTTCCTTTGGATCCTTTACATCAATAACTACACTTGGAACTTCATTAAAAGAAACAAGTGCAGGCTCCCACTTTGAATGTTCCTTTCCAACACCAAGCACAGCCTCCAAATCCATTTTTACTCTTTGTCCCTTGTCAAGTTTTACAATTGGAACTTTTTTATCAATAACTTCAATTGTAGGTTCAGTTGACTGAATATCTTTACTGTAAACAGTACATGGTCCTTCTTTTTCCAAAACCATTTTTACTT
>CAYIJY010000079.1:0-5305 GCA_964363785.1 uncultured archaeon | reverse complement strand
AATGGTTTCGCCAAGCGTTCTTTTGACTTCCACGTTTAACTTGCCTTTTTTTGGAGAGATTTATGTTGGAATTTTGTATGCAGCTTTTTTGGTGCCGCTTGCAATAACTGGTGCAAGCAATGCGGTTAACATGCTTGCCGGAATGAATGGACTTGAAGCTGGGCTTGGGGCAATTATTTCTGGAACAATGCTTTTGGTTTTATTATTTTTGTCAGATGATTACCCTGGAAAATTTGAGGGAATTGTTTTGCTTTGCGCTATCTTTGGTGCATTGATTGCGTTTTATTATTTTAATAAATTTCCTGCAAAGATTTTTGGCGGCGACTCACTTACTTTGATGATTGGAGCAAGCATTGCAACTGCCTCAATAATTGCAAGAATAGAAGTTATTGGCGTAATTCTTTTTGCACTTTATTTTGTGGAACTGGTGTTAAAAGGAAAGCACAAAATGCAGTCAGAGTCATTTGGAATACCACAAAGGGACGGTACATTAAAGCCGCGACCAGAAGGCGGGAGCCTGACGCAATTCATTATGCGTAATGGAAGTTTCACTGAAAAGCAGGTTGTTTCAATTATACTTGGTGCACAGGCAATTATTTCTTTGATTGTCTTGATGCTTGTTTATTTTAAGTGGATTTAAATGGTGTTTTGATGCTTAGTGACTCAGTTTGTCTTGCTTGTTCCGGCGGGGGGCACTTGACTGAACTGCTTTTGTTAAAAGATTTTTTTTCAAACAAAAAACATTTTTTTGTGACATTTAAACGGCAAAACACACTTGACTTAAAAAATGAAAAAATTTATTTTGTAAGTGACCCTAAAAGAAATTTTTTTTTGTTTGCCGTAAATTTTTTTGAAAGCCTGAAGATTTTTTTGAAAGAGAAACCAAAAATCATTCTTTCAACGGGGGCTGGGGTTGCTATTCCTATTTGTTTTATTGGAAAGCTTTTTGGGTCAAAAATAATTTTTGTTGAAAGCTATTGCAGGATAAATGAACCGTCTTTTTCTGGAAAAATAATTTACCGCATTGCAGACTTGTTTGTTGTTCAGTGGCCTGAAATGCTTAAGCATTACCCGAAAGCAAAGTATTTTGGAGGGTTTTTCTAGTGAAGAATATTTTTGTTTGTGTTGGAACGCATACACAGCAGTTTGACCGGCTTTTAAAAAAAATTGACGAAATAGCAAAAGACAGCAAGGACAGTTTTTTTGGGCAGATTGGCAACTCGAATTATAAGCCAAAGAATTTTGAGTGTAAAAAGTTTTTGGATGAAAAGGAATTTGATGAAAAAATCAGGCAAAGTGACTTTATTATTGGGCATGCTGGTGCAGGGCTTATTTTGAGTGCATTTTCATTAAAAAAGAAAGTTATTATAGTGCCAAGGCTTAAGGAATTTGGAGAGCACACTGACTCACATCAGCTTGACTTGGCTAATGCGCTTGGAAAGAAAAAAAAGGTTTTGGCAGTGTTTGACATAAGTAAACTTGTTAGTGCAATTGAGTCAATTGAAAACTTTGAGCCGCAAATTGACAGACAGACAGGCAATATTGTAAAAAAAATCGAAGAGTTTTTGGTAAATGGATAAAAAAATATTTTTGGCGTATCTTGTAAGCGCAGTATTTGTTATTGCGCTTTTTTCTTTTTTTGATGCTAGCAAGGTCATTGGAACAATATTGACGTTTGACTTGTTTCTTTTTGGATTGATTTTATTTTTGTATTTGCTTATTTTTGTTTCAAAGGCAATTATATGGAAATTAATTGTTGACCCGTTTGAAAAAATTAGCCTTGAAAAATCATTTTACAGCCTGAATATCGGTTTTTTTGCAAACCTTATTTTGCCGCTTAGGGCAGGTGAGTTTGTAAGGGCTTATCTGCTTTCAAAATTCACTTCTCTTCAAAAATCAGTTGCTCTTTCCACAGTAATTGTAAATAGGGTAATTGAAGTTATTTTTCTTTTGATTTCTTTTTTTATCGGACTCTTGGCTTTGCCAACTATAAGCGCTGAAATAACAACACTTATTTACTTAATTAGTATTTTGTTTGTGTTTTTGATTTTGGTTTTTGTGTTCTCGCAAAAAATAATTTTTCTTGCAAAAAAAATCAGGATTGAAAGATTCATTCCAAAAAATTTTTCACATATACTAAAAAACCTTATTAGTGGCGGAGCTGCACTTAGAAAAAAACGCTCAATTTTTTTGATTGCACTTCATTCAATTGTAAATGTTTTGCTTCACATTGCAATTTATTATGTTGGAGCAATTGGATTTGGCCTTGATCTTGATTTTACGCAGCTTTTTTTTATTCTTTCATTAAGTACTTTGTCTGCATTGATTCCTTCTTCACCGGGTTATCTTGGGACTTTCCAGGCAGCTTTTGTCGCGTCTTTTGTTTCACTTGGACTTGATGCGCAAACTGGCCTTGCAATGTCAATTGTATTACATTTAGGGTCTTTTGTATCCACAATAACTTTAGGATTGTATTCTGCGCATAAACTTGGGATAGAGATTTCAAAGGTTTTTAGTCAAACAAAAAACTAGCTTACAAGTATTTCAAACCACATTCGAAAGCCGGTCTTTAGGCCTTTTATTATGTCGGCTCCGACTCCTTTGCTTTCGCCGACTCTTTTTTTGAGTGTGACTGGAACTTCTATGAGTTTAAGGTTGTTTTTTAGTGCAACTAAAATCATGTGAGGCGAGAAGTGATTGCCCGTGACTTTTAGCTGGGGTAGAATTTTGTCAAGAGCTTCTGGGCGGATAATTCTAAAGGTACAGCCAACGTCAGTTAGTCTTAGTTTTCCCCAGTACCTTAACTGGATTAGTTTTCCAATGAATATGTTGCCGTATTGTATGAACCAATTTATTTGTGAGTCAGCTGAAACTATTTCCATTGTTGTGCGTGTGCCTAAAACCATGTCAACGTTTTCAAGGTAGGAATAAAGTTTTTTTAGGTCTGTTCCTGAAAAAGTACCATCCCCTTCAACTAGGACTATTAGGTTGCCTTGTTTTCTTGCTTCTTTTAGTGCGCGAATGCATGCAGCGCCATAACCTTGTATTGGTTCTTTTACAACAATTGCGCCTGCTTTTTTTGCTTCAAGTGCAGTGTTGTCTACGCAGTTGTTGTCAATGACTATTATTTGTGAAACGTATTGTTGTTTTGAAAAATCTTTTACTGCATTTCCAATGCTTTGTTCGTCATTGTATGCGGTCATGCCTATTGCTATTTTTGGGTTAGTTATTATGTCTTGGCGAAATACTTTTTTTTCTGGAAAAAAAACTGGCAATAAGAATATTTCGTAAACTGCACTAAGGATACCGATTATGATTAATGTGCTTGAGAATAAAAAAACCTGCCAAAAAGGCCCCATGTTTATTAGGTAGAAAAAAAATGAAAGAAAGACCAAAAGTAAGCCAATTAAAAAAAAGTGAAACCCAAAAAGAATTACTTTACCCATCAAAAAAACCTGTAATTTAATATTAATGGTTATTGCGTGCTTTAATAAATTTGTTTCTGCTGATGAAAACCTTTAAAACATCATTTAGTTTAATTTTCATTTTATGCCAAAGAATTACTTAATAACCGGCGGAGCAGGCTTTATAGGCTCCCACTTGACAGATAAACTAGTTTCTAAAGGCCATAAAGTTAGGGTGTTTGATAACCTTGACAGACAGGCTCATCCTGACTTAAAAAAGGACGTTTTTTTGAACTCACAGGCAGAATTTGTAAAGGGGGATGTTTGTGACAAAAAAAAGCTTGAACAGGCATTAAATGGAATAGATTATGTGTTTCACTTGGCTGCTGCAGTCGGAGTGGAACAAAGCATGACTAACCTGAATTATTATGTTAAGAATAATTCACTTGGAACTGCCAATCTTTTGGAATTGCTTGCAAGTAAAGAGCATAATGTAAAAAAAATTGTTGTCGCAAGCTCAATGAGTACTTATGGGGAAGGATTGTACACGTGCAAAAATTGTGGTTTGATTGAGCCTTCACTTAGAAATGAAAAACAATTAAAGGAAAAAAAATGGGAAGTAGAGTGCACTAATTGTGGGAATAGTGTTTTACCTGTTGCGACTCCGGAAAGCAAGTCACAAGAACCTAATTCAATTTATGGGATTACAAAAAAAGACCAAGAGGACATGACTCTTTTGATTGGAAAAACTTATGGAATCAAGGCTGTTGCAATGCGTTATTTTACTGTGATTGGCCCAAGACAGCCTCCAAAAAACCCGTACACAGGCGTAATAAAGATTTTTTTGCAAAAAATAATGAACAATGAACAGCCAATTGTTTTTGAAGATGGTTTACAGTCAAGGGACTTTATTTCTGTTCATGATGTTGTTAATGCAAATATTTCTGTAATGAATTCAAGTGCTGCGGACTATGAATCATTTAATGTTGGAACTGGAAAAACGGTTACGATTAAAGAGGCTGCAGAAAAGATTGCCAAAGTTTATGGATCTAAAATACAGCCAAAAATAACTTTTAGTTACAGAAAGGGAGATGTCAGGCATTGTTATCCTGATATTTCTAAGATTACTTCAAAGACTGAGTGGAGGCCAAAGGTTTCTTTTGATGAGGCATTAAAAGAAATAGTTGACTGGACAAAAATACATAGAAAATAAAGGAGTTTTTTTTTGATGTTTAAGTTTATTCAAAAATGCAGGATTTGTAATTCAAGTGATTTTCACAAGTACTTGAGCCTTGGGGCTTTGCCTTTGGCGAATAATCTTTGCCAAAAAGACAGTCAGGCAAATGACTTTTTTTTTCCACTTGAAGTAATGTTTTGTAACAAGTGTTTTTTGTCACAGCTTTCGGTTGTTGTTGACCCAGAAGTCTTGTTTTCTGATTATTCTTATCGTACTTCAATTTCTTTGACTTTTAAAAAGCATTTTGAGGAAATGAGTAATGTTGTAATGGAGTTTTTTCCTGACACCAAAAACTGCCTTGTTCTTGACATTGCAAGTAATGATGGTTGCCTTTTGCAGGAATTCAAAAAAAAGGGTTTTTTAGTTTTGGGTGTTGAACCTGCAAAAAACATTGCAAAGATTGCCAAAGAAGAAGGAATTGAAACTATTGTTGAATTTTGGGGTGACGCAGCAGTAAAGGGTGTGCTTTCAAAGAAAAACAAGCCAAAAGTAATTACTGCTACAAATGTTTTTGCTCATGTAAATGACATTCAGGGTTTTGTAAGTGATGTGAAAAAAGCACTTGACCCAAGTGGAATTTTTATTATTGAGGTTCCTTATGCGTTAAATCTTGTTGAAAAAAATGAGTTTGACACAATTTATCATGAGCACTTGTCTTATTTTT
>CAYIJY010000078.1:0-5382 GCA_964363785.1 uncultured archaeon | reverse complement strand
TCAAGCGGGTCTAACGCAGGCAAAACAAAAATTGAATTAGTGTTATTTGCAACTGGACAAGTAAAAACAAAATAATCAAAGTCACCTTCAGAATCAACCAAAGAACCATTCAAACCACAATCAGCCCCACCCGCAGAAACAACCTTAATGTTATAACTCACAGGGCAGACATTAATAGGCGTAATATGCGAAAAATCAAACCGCCCCTGCGAGTTTGTCACCCCAACAAAATTAAAGTCTGACTGAGTTTGGTCCTTAAAAGAAACAACTGCATTTGACTCAATCTGCCCTAAAACATTTTTCACTACAACAGAAAAACTCCCAAAACAACCATCCATGCAGGAATAATTTCCACTAATATTTTGACAATAAAGCCTGCAATCATCAATCAATTCCTCAGCTTGGTTGCAGGAATCAAACCAATAAACATCATCAAGCAAACCATCACCATTAGAATCCCCAAAACAACCCTCATGATCATGAGAACTGCAAGACAAGCACTGACCATTCGAACAACCAGCCAAACCACAATCCTGAACCAAATGATTATCACTTGACTCCCGACACGCATCATTAGCACAAAACCTTAACGTATCAGACTCCCAAACATCATTACTCGAACAATAATTTGCACCATCAACATCATCACCACAATACAAACCAGAATTCCACTCCAAACAAGAATCACTAGTATCCCAATTACCACAAGTCTTTAACTGATCACCAAAACACTCAAGCTCACCAACAAAACTACAACCAGACTCATTCTGACAGGAATTGCACTGCCCGCCAGAGCAACCATTCTGACAAAGAACATTATTACCCCACTCAAGACAAGTATCACTAGTATCCCAATTACCACAAGACTGCAAATAAGCCCCACTGCACTGCTGTGCACCCAAAGAACAATCATCAGTACATTGCTGGCAATTAACTGAACCATTAACTTGCTCTTTATCAATTGCCAAAGCATTCGTTCCTGCACAATAAGCAAATGAAAATTCTCTTCCAAGATAATTGCCACTAACTGGCCAGCCATTACTTGGAGGATAAAAAGGAGTGTTAAAAGGAAATGTAGAACTTGCAGATAGACTTGTACTTACTCCGCTATCAGCATAATACTCACCCAAAGGAGTCCATAAGTCCTGAAAAATATTTACTCCAAGGCTTACTGAATTATTATTTTGGACTGTTGCACTTATAGCCACAGGATTATTACAAGTCACTCCTTGTGAAGCAGAAAGATTATACACATTTACACTGCAAGCTTGGCTTGGATGTGAATTCAACCAATAAATACCACTTGGACTATAATCACCATTAACCCCATAAACTTTTATGTAAAAATACCCGTTTACAACTGCAGTGCAATTTTCTATTGCGCCAACTCCGCCATTATTACAATTAGTCGGCGGCAAAGTACAGCTCGTATAAATTTTCATGGAGTAATCTTTGTTATACGGAGGAACTAACACAAACCTAAGATTATTGGCACCGCTTCTAAAACCATAATACCAATCTTCATCACCAGAAGAAGAAATCCACCCGCCATAAATGTTGTTATAAGCATCACTAGTTACTTCCCCGCATTGATTATCACCCCCTAAACCAACTACTCCATTTTCATCTGTTGGCGGCATGTCAACAAAAATATCATCTGCCATTGGAACTACTGCAATAAAATTTTCATCAAGATCATCAAGCCCTGCATCAAAAGGCACTATATCAAAAATATTTTCATCTGGACTAACCTGTGAAAAAACATTTACACTTAATGAAAAATAAAAAAAACAAATTGCAAGAATTTTTTTATCCACTAACCTCACACCCAAAAAAAATAAGTTATTTCACTAAGCCAACCCAAAAAGGTTTATTGATTTCCCTAACTTCGCCACTCTTTGCATCAACTTTTGCATTAACCGGAACCTCAAGTGGAATGATACCGAATAATTTGCCCTCAATCTTTGCTTCAATAGTATAAACAGGAGCCGTATTCTCTATATCAAGACTAATATTTTTCTCAATAACTTTACTTTCAGCCCCAACTATTTTTTGCACGGCTTTTTCAGGCAAAACATTAATAATTTGGCCTTCAATTTTCAAACCTTTACTGTCAATTTGAATGCTTTTTGATGTTTGAACACTGACACCACTTGACTCAAAGACAGTGTCTTTATTTTTTTTACTTATTAAAATGTTTTTTTCTTCACCACCAACCTCAACCCTTAAAGCCACTGGCTTATTTTGGTTTGATGATTCTTTAGCTTGTTTTAAATTTTGGTTTTTAGGGGGCTTAAAATCTTTTTTTACAAAACCGTATTCTAAAGAATACCTGATTACATCTGGTTCAGTAGAGCCTATTGGAACAGGAGTTATAAAAAATTCATTATTTGAATAATCAACATTTAAGGCATCAATACAAATTTGTTTTTTAGATTCAAAATCAAAAGCACAAAATTTTTCATTAGGCAAATCTTTTGGAACATCACCTGCATTTGCCCTAACTGCCCTAAAAACTTCTTGGCTATCGTCTGCAATTGCAAGTTGAACAAAAGAAAAGAGCACACCCAAAATCAAAATCACTAAAACACTTTTTTTAACCACTAAAACACCCACCCCAAAAAATAAAACTTCCTTTACATACTCCCTTTCACGGGCATTAATATACGCTTGGTTGAAAACAATTCAACCAAATGGTTGATTTTCTTGTTCACTTTAAGGCCCTCCAAAAGACGGTTCTAATTCATTTACAACGTAATTAACCACTTGCTTTGGGCAAAGCCCGCTTGGAAAACTATTCAACCAATTGTAAGACCCAGCCAAAAACGAGTTTTGGTCTTGGCTAGATAATGCCGACAAACTAAAGGACGCAAACAAGGTTTTTGCGCGCGTACAATTATTCTTCCAGCCAACAAGCGCACTGTTGTTTTCATCCCACCCAGCAAAAGAAACACCCTGATTAACCGGTTTTACTGCATCAGCGTACGGAGAAAACCCAAGGTTTATGTCAAGTGAACTAAAACCAAATTGGGTTTGCTCACTCCCAAAAAAAATCAGTGGAGTTTGCGCAAAATTTTGGTCTTGCCCAACTTCCTGCCTAAACTCTGCATGCAAAACATTCCTTGAAAACTCATCAAATGAATGCTCAGAGGAAACATCACTGCCTTCAATAAACAACCGGCCTCCGCTTTGGACATACTGCCCTAAAATTTGCGTTTCATTAGAGTCAATCACGTTTCCAAAATAATTCCCTGAAATCCAAAACACAGGCTTAAATCTTTTCAGGAATTCAAGCGAAGGCAAACCATATTCCCTTGTTTTCCATTTAGCAAAACACCCTGGCAATTCAATATTATCAAATTCCACGCTTGGCAAGGCATTTATTTTGTCATTGTCAATTACAAGCAAAGACAATCTGTTATTGCATTCTGAGGGCAAAGGAAGAACATAAATTGAGTAACTTGTCTGTGAACAATTATTGAATTCATCACAAGCCTTTACAGTGAATGGCTTTAAACCAACCTGCGTTGTTTGCGTTAATGCGCCAATGTACTCTTCGCCTAAATTATCAGCCCCAGTTTTTTTCATTGGAATTTGCAAACCATCAACAAGTATTACTGCACTGCTTATTTTTGAGTAATCACCAAACTTTGCATTCACCTGCACAACATTGTTTTGCAGTGCCTGCGAAAAATCCACAAAAAAATGAATTGGCGCCTCAAAATCAATGACCTGCACCTGCCTGTACTCCTTTTCAATTGTGTTTTCACTCCTCACTTCAAGCTCTAAAGTATAATCTTTTGCAGGCTCATTTACATTCCAGGGAATTAAAATGTCCTTGCCGCTAAATGGCGCAACCAAATTATTTGCATCAAAAAAACTCTTCACTATTTTATTTTCATCCAAAATACGAACAATGACTACTGGCTGCAATTGAACTGCACCATAATTATGCAGGACAACTGAAATCAACTGGCTCGAATTTGGCAAAACAATTGGCGAGACAAAAAAAGAATCAACCAATGACCCGCCAACCAAATTAACACTTACTTGCTGCGATAGACTAATTTTTTGGTTTTCAAAATGCACATTCACAATTGCATTGTAGTCACCGCTTGGAATAAAAATTTCGTTATTGAGTTCAAAAACCTCAAACAAACCAGACTTTACTTCACGAAAAGAAGATGAAAAAACCTCTGCAATTGAGTTTTGGTCATTTAAAAAAATTATTTCAACAAAAGCATTTGTGTCAAAATCAGATAAATTCCTGACAAAAACCTCTGCCGCAAACTCTTCACCCTTATTAACCTGGCTTGGAATACTGACTGGAATAACCTCAAGTGTGTTTTGCGGCAAAGTAACTTTCACGTTTTTTTGTGCGCTAAAAGAAAACAAATTTTCGTCGCTTCCGATTGCGCCATCAAATAATTCGCCCTCTTGGTAAATGTTTGCCTTTACGATAAAGTCGCCGGTCCTATGCGGGAAAAACAAGTGCTTAAAAGTATCCTCGCCAATGTCATCAATGCTAAGCTCAAGTGGCCCCACAACATTGTAATCAATAATATTCTGCAGTTCATCCAAAACAATGAACTCAACAACAGTGTCAACATCATTAAAGTCCTCTCCAGCCAATTCCTCATCAATCGAGCCTCCGCCAAGAAAACTCATTTGGTACTCGCCAAAAGAATTCTTCATTAATTCCTCAGGGCCAAAGAAAAAAAACTGCGAACCAAAACCACTGTGGTTGCCATCGCCATTGGAAGAATTTGCATCCGGTACATCATTCCCAAAATTTATGTCAGTTGACTCTATTTGACTTAAGTCAAGTGAGCCACTTCCAAACAAAATGTCCTTTCCAGGCTCACCCAAATCAAGTGCAGTGTTTTCAAGCAAAGCCTTGATCTGCAAAGCAGAAAACTCTGGATGCGCTTCAATAAACAAGGCTGCTGCCCCAGCCACAAAGGGAGTCGACATGGACGTTCCGGTCTTTACGCCTTGACTATTATTTGGAAGAGAAGAAAGTATGCCAACACCCGGCGCAGCCAAGTCAGGCTTTACTCCAACGCCAGAAATGTTTTCACCACTTGAAAAGCACGCGTGCTCATTTTGGCTGTTGACTGCACCAACTGTAATTGCCTCTTTTGTGTTTCCAGGCAAAGTGACTCCCACAAAGCCATTGCAAGAGGCACTTGGACAGACTTCCCCGCAATTTCCAGAAGCCACCACAACAACAACCCCTGCAACCATTGCGTCACTCACGGCCTGATTTAAGGGCGTGTTTGTTTCATGCGAAAGGCCGCCAAGGCTCAGGTTAATTACATCCGCATCCTGTTCAACCGCCCAATTAATTCCATCAATTACACTTGAAAAAAAACCATGCCC
>CAYIJY010000077.1:0-5417 GCA_964363785.1 uncultured archaeon | reverse complement strand
TGGATGCAATCTGCTTTGGATTATTCGGAAGCTTTCCTCAAGCAAACCAAAAAAACATTAAACTTGAAGAAGCAATAATGACAAAACCACTCAAACAAGAATACTCAAAAATAACACTAGACTTTGAATACAACAAAAAAAATTACACCGTCGAAAGAACGGTACACAAAAAAGGATTAAACGAAGCAAAAGTCTTTCAAGACAAAAGACTGATATCTGGCCCGCGTCCAACAGAAGTAAACAAAAAAATTGAAGAAATAACAGAAATAAATTACGAGCTTTTTTCACGCGCAGTCTACACCGAGCAAAACCAAGCAGACTATTTCTTGAAATTAAACCACGCTGAAAGAAAAGAAAAAATTGACGACCTATTAATGCTAAAAAAATATGAAAAAGTAAGAACAAACGCAGTGAGCTTAGAAAATAGATTAAGAAAAGAATTTGAATTAAAAAAAAATTGGTTAAAAGAACAAGAAAAGAAAAACTTAGAAGAAGAACTACTTCAACTAAAAAAAAGAATAATTGAAAAACAAGAAAAACAAAAAGTGGCCCTGGCAGAAAAAAGTTCACTTGAAAAAGAAATAATTGAATTACAAAAAAAAGCAAGCGAACTAGAAAAAGACTATGAAAAACACCACCAAACAAAAGAAAGCATTATCCGCATTGAAACTGAAAAAGAAGGCAAAAAAAAACAATTAACAAGACTACTTGATTATCTCAAAAACCAGAGCGCAATAGATGTAGAGACTGAACGACAAAAAATCCTTGCAAAAAAAAAGGAACACCAAGAAAAAACAGCAGAACTACAATTAGTTATTGAAAGTTTACATCAAAAAATCTTGGAGAAAAAAAAAGAAGTTTTGGTTGCAAAAGAAATCATTGAAAAAAACCAAAAACATTTAGAGCAACTTAGGGAGGCGCAATCAATCTGCCCAGTATGTAAAA
This sequence comes from uncultured archaeon, assembly GCA_964363785.1. Classification (GTDB taxonomy): domain Archaea; phylum Iainarchaeota; class Iainarchaeia; order Iainarchaeales; family GW2011-AR10; genus JACQJF01. The sequence goes on along the minus strand of CAYIJY010000077.1, from coordinate 4,472 downwards.
AAAGCCTTGAAGAACACTCAAAAAAAGAAATTGAAGAAGAAGCACTCAAAGAAAAAGAAGAGTTGAAGCAAAAAAATATTCTTTATGAAAAAGAAATAAATGAAACATCAAGTATAATGGAACAGACGAAAAAGCAGATAAGACAAAAAGAGCAGGAAATCTCAGATTTGCACAGCGCTGAAATCAGGCTTGAAAATGTGGTTGAAAAAAATAATGAAAAAAAAAGCATTGAAAAAGAGATAGAAGAAATAGAAAAAAAATTAATTGAAAAAAATGAGCAACTCGACAAACATTTTAATGAAAAAGAACTCGAAAAACAAAAAGAATTAATTGCAACAAAAAAAGAAAAAATATTTGCCTACCAAAAAGAAGCGAATTCAATAAATGAAATCCTCCAAGAAATAAACTCAAATATTGAAAAAACAGAAAAAAATATTCTTGAAATAAATGAACTTAGAAAACAAACCGAAAAACTTTCAAAAGCAATTGAAAAAACCAGTCTTTTTGTAAGCTCATTAAAAGCAACACAAACAGAACTAAGAAACACTTTAATTGACACAATTAACGAAGCAATAGGCGATATTTGGCAAAACATTTACCCATACCAAGACTACACAAAATGCAAAATAAACATTACAGAAGAAGGAAACTATGAAATAACTGTACAAGAAAAAAATGGAGCTTGGAAAAAAGTAGAAGGAATACTAAGTGGTGGAGAAAGAAGTTGTGTTGCACTAACAATCAGAATAGCAATTTCTTTAGTCTTAGCGCAAAATTTAGGGTGGCTAATTTTAGACGAACCTACACACAACCTTGACTCAAATACAGTCAAAAAATTCAGTGAGTTTTTGAAAACACAATTACCACAATTAATTGGCCAAGTGTTTGTAATCACACACGAAAAAGAAATGGAGAAAGCCGCAAACGCAGCACTTTACTTTATAGAAAGAGAAAAAGATGAAGAAAGTCCATCAAAAGCAAGCGTACTAGAAATTAGCTAGCGAAATTATTATAAGCTTCTTAAAGTATATTCTTTTTCATGCCTCAAAGAATTAAAATAAAATATCAAGGCCCTGAAAAACGTAAAAAACAAACTAAACCACTAAAGGCCGAAGTTGCTGGAGTAAAAACTAGCTTATATCAAAGACAGACAGAATCAGGACAAGTACTTAGTCCTAATACACGAAAAAAACATGGTTATATTGAAGATAGAAGAGGACAAGTAGTTGACAGAAGATTATCTAATAGAAGACGACGTCAACCAGAAAGAGTTAAAGTTGAAGAAGGATATATAGTCGGAGTGCCAAAAGCACAATATGAAAAATTAAACCCAAAACCGCCACTTGTTTCAGGGCCAGGTTATGTTGGACAAGTTTTTTTTAAAGAAAGAAGAAGAAAAGGAAGCACAGGTGTCGCTAGTCCTGGCAGAAGAATAAAAAGAAACCAAAAAGGAAGAAGAGCAAATGATAAACCAGTTCGAAAAATACTTCTAGAAGAAATGATGCAAAGAACAAAGGAAACTGGTAAAATAATTGACAGAGACAGAAAAATAATTGAATTAACAAATAGTGAAGTCAAATCACTAAACCGCCCAAGACCAAAATTACTTGAAATTGACAAAAGAAAACAAATATTTATAGACAGAAGAAAAAGAAAAGGCACTATTTTAGACAGAAAAAGTATAAAGCAATTTAGAAAATAAGTAGACATTAACTTATACAAAAAATAACTTATACAAAAAAAACTAGTAATAGAAAATTATGCTGCTAAAGCTTGCTTTACTTTTCTAGTTATGAAGCCAGCCATGACGTTTCTCTCTTTCTTTGAAAAAGGGAGTTTTAACTGCATGACAAACTCTTTGTTCTTGTCAAAATCCTTTGTAAAAGTCTCTGGAAAACTCTCAATCAATAAGTTTGCTCTTGACTTAATTCCTTTAGGAACTGCTTTACCCATAAAAACCTAACACATCTTCCAAACAAAAAAATTAATAAAGCCTTAGTCTTGCTTAAAACTAATTTTTGGTCTAGAAAAACCAGTTTGACTAGAAAAAGCCTCTGCCAACAAAAGCGGCCTATCACAGTTTAAGAAAACCTTCTCTTTAGACGCAATTGAACCAAAAAAACCATTTTTTTGAGAAAACTCAACAAAACTTGACAAAACCTCACTTTTAGAATAATCAAAGCACTGCCTAAAATCACTTGAAAAGCCCTGCGAAAAAAGACTTGGAAAAGACTGTAACGCCCCTTCAATTATTTTTAAAAAACTTGAAAAAAAGTAAAAAGAAAAGTTAGTTGACAATTGATGAGAAAACAAAATACCACTAGAAACAATGTTTTTTTCCCTAACCAAAACAATGTTCTTTTGCAAAGAATTCTTTAAAGAAATCAAGTTTGATAACTCTTTAGAAATAAAGGATTTATTTTTAGTACAGTGCCAAAAAAGCCTGTTAACGCCAACAATTTTTGCTTGACTGTCATTCAAAAACTTTGACTCTAATAAAGGCAACGCAACTTTTTGGCCTTTTGAAAAAGGACCAACTGGAAGATTATTCAAATTCCATTCAGACTGATAATCTAAACGCCCTAATTTTCCTGAATTTTTTTCATGAAAGTCTTTAGCAAAAAACTTGTTTTTTGGTTCAAAATAAAAACCATTAACCAAAAACTCAACTAACACCTGTGAATTTGAAAGAACGTTCTTTTCAAAAAAATCACTTGGAACACAACAGTCACAATTAATTGTTTTTAACCCAAGATTTTTTTCACAAAACAGGTTAGTGATAGAATCAGAAAAATCAAACTCAACCAAATTATTTTTGTCCGGCTTTTCTTCATCGTTAAAATTAAGTTTAGTTAATGGAAAACCATTTTTGAAAAACCAGTTTTTAGTTAATGACAAAGAAGTAAATTTGAAATCAACAATCTTTGAAGGATGAATTGCCAAAAGATTTGCTAAACAAATTTTTTCAAGAAACAAAGAAGCGTCTTTTTCAGAATCATTCTTTAATTGAAAAAAACCAAGTGAAAAAGCAGACTTAAGTGGTTGTGATTCAATTGACTGCACAAAAGAATTCGCTTTAATTATTTCTTCTTTTTCAATCGAAAACAAATCATAAAAACTCCAATCCTTTTGAAGTAAAAACTGGGTTTGCGGCTCAATTACTTCAAATTGCCCAAAGCCCTTTTCTTGCAAAGAATTAACTACATTTAACAAAGTGTCAAAGTCACTTGCAATCACTTCAATAAAGCCAGTTTGTGTTACACTAAAACTTATTTTTGTTTGCGGCAAAGAAAGCAAAAAGCCAACAATTTCTTTTTCATTTGGCACGTAAAGAAATGGAAAAAAAGAATATCTTTTGCAAAACCTTTTTTGGCCAGACAAAAACTCGAGTGCAACCTGTTTTTTTTCAGGCATGTAAACGACGTTGTCTAAGTAAAAGTATGTGGGAGTCATTCTAAAGTAATTTCAGAAAGAGAATGATATTACACTGTGGATACACACGTCATTTCCGGTGCGAAAACTATGGAAGTGCATTGTGCCCAGAAACAAGCCAATACAAAAAAACAAGATAAACAACAAAATAAAAAAAAGCTCCAAGGCGTGTTATTTTCCATTCTCCAAAGACGCTGATCCAAAGCAAAGCAGACACCAAAAGCATCAAAAGAATAGGAACTGAAACTATTGCCACAGGAGCAACCACAGGATAAAGCACAGCGCTAAGCCCGCCAATAAGAAGGATGTTTGAAATATTACTTCCGATAATATTGCCAAGCAAAATCTCTGGAGTTGATTTTTTCACTGCAGCCAAAGACACAGCCAACTCAGGCAAACTAGTCCCAACTGCAATTATAGTCAAAGCAATAAAGTCATTTTGGACACCCAAAAAATAGGCAAACCACACTGCACCGCTAACAGTTAAATTAGAGCCAATCCAAACACCAATCAAGCCAAAAAAACCAAGCAAAAAATGCTTTATTAGTCTAGAAAAAACCTGCGCACGATATTCTTTTTCAAACTCCAAAGCATCCTTCTTCTCAACTTTTTTCCCAAACTCCTCTTCAAAAGTATCAGGCTCTTCTTTAATCAAAGCAAGATAAGTCTTTGGGTCAAGCCCCTGCTTAATAATTTCACCATAAACCTTCCAACTCAAAAGAAAAGAACCAACCCCATAAAAACTTTTTAAGTAAGACTCAAAATCAAAAAGTCTTTCAAGCTTAAGCCCAGCCTTAAACAAAAACAAGTTATAGCCCACAAAAAAAAATAAAAGCAAAAAACCTTCAAAAAAAGAAACTACTCCATCAGAAAAAAAATAAAAAAAAACAAGAGAAACAACCACCATCAAAAATAAGTCCTTGTCAAAAAAACTCTTGTCAACTTTTATAGCACCACCCAAAAAAATCGCTAAAGCCAAAATCAAGCCAATGTTAGCAATATTACTCCCAATAATAGTCCCTGCAACAACCCCATCAACC
>CAYIJY010000076.1:0-5489 GCA_964363785.1 uncultured archaeon | reverse complement strand
TTAAAATCTTGATTTAAGGAGCTTTTTAAAGCCCTTTCCTGCATTAACTTGGCTGACTGTGCCTTAATAGCCTGTTCCTGTTTGTACATAAAAAAAACCTTTGATTTCTTTGTAAAAGTAAGTTTATAATAAACATTCATCAAAAAACCTTTTATGAAGTACCCCGTCTGGCCAAAAACACATGCAAGTGAAATACCAAGTGAAATCAATGAAATACACCTTGTGCGGCCACTCCCAAGCAAAAAAATAATTGACCTAGTTTCAAGCAAACGCATAGACCGAGTCTTTGCAAGCAAAAGCACACTAAAGCGCTTGTCAAAAAAAACAAAAAATATTCTTAAAGAAAAAAACATTTCACTTGAAGCTGAAGAAAAAAGAGGACGGCCACTTGACATCCCGCTTGAAAAAGTCAAAGAAGTAGTTGAACTGCACAAGGATCACCAAAGCTTTAGAAAAATAGAGAAACTGACAGGAATCCCAAAAAGCACAATCCATTATTTGATAAAATACGCTGCACGAAACAAAATCAAAGGCGACAAAAAAATATTATACGTTTAAAGACCTTAAAAAAAGTATTAAAGCACTTAACACTATCATCTTAAAGAGAAAAACAATGATTTTAAGAAAAATTTTTTGGAAACTTGGCTTTAAGAACGAATCATTATACATGTTCATGGCAGGTTTCTTGATTGCCTTAGCCGGAATAGTAATTGGCAAAATAATTTTCTCCCAAAACATTGGCCTTGTTGCAGTCTTTCTCACAGCACTTGCAGCAATTTCACTTGTAGATAAACAAATCTCAATCTCTGAATTACTTTTAGGAAGAACAAAAAGAGCGGGCGGAAAATTACTTATTTTAGATGAAATAATCACAGTACAGCATACAGTCACACTCAAAAGCGTTTACGCAGACCACAAAAACCTGTTTAGAACTTACTTATTTCTTTTCCTTGGAATCATGCTTTGTTATTCAAGCGTAATCATGGTGCTTCCACAAGAACAAGTTGAAAAAATTTTTGGAGAGCAATTCAAAATAATTTCAGGAAACGCACTAAACCCATTACAGACTTTTACAGAAATAATTGTAAATAACTTTTTTGTTTTATTAACAGGATTTTTTTTGGCACTCCTTTTTGAATTCGGAACAACATTCATAATCGTCTGGAATGCATCAGTCTGGGGAACCGCATTTGCTTTAGCAGCAAAAACACCTTTTTTACAATTAAGTGAAAACCCACTCATAAACTTTGCACTAATAATGGCAATAGTTTTCCCCCACCTAGTTTTGGAAATAATAAGTTATTTTGCATCAACAATTGCAGGCGGACTATTAAACAAAGCACTAATCCTTGAAGAAACATGGTCAACAAGATTCAAAATAATAGCCACGCACTCCACACTAATTTTTCTTTTTGGATTACTTGTCCTTGGACTAGCAGCAATCGTTGAAACAATTGTAATAATTATACTAGAGTAATTCTCCATACAACTAAAAACAATCATTGTATTACCGCCCAATCAAAGATTTGACCATCCACGCACGCAAACCGGGCTAGATGGTTCAGCGATAACTTAATTAAAGTCAAAGAACTTTATTTTAGAATGACCAGATTTCAAGAAAAAAAAGACGAACTATTAAGAAAAGGCGCAATTGACAAAGTAAAGTGGCTTGAAAACATAGACAAAAACATTATGCCAAGCAATATAAAAAGAATCCAGCAAAACGACAAAACAGTCTTAAGAGAAATCGTTGTCCCTTCCTGGGTTAGCTGGGACCTACTGCATGACTGGGCTCTTTCAAAAAAAGGAAAAGCAATGGCAGGAAAAACCTGCATACTTTGCAATAACGATGCTGAAAATGGAATGTACTACCTTGAAAAATATATTTGCGAAAACTGTTTTTTGAAAATAAAAGGAATGTAAAAAAAACACGCTTTGAACCAGCTATTTTAAATACTCCAAAAGACTACATGGGTGCATGGATGATTGGCAAAGCCTAGGCCCCCCTTCTGAAGAGCTAAGAAAAAAACTCTTAAAGCAAGAACTAAAAATGAGAAAAAAACAACCAGAGCACTGGGCAAAAACAAAATACAGAAAATACGCACTTCGGCCACTAAAAGAAGAAAAAGAACAAAAATAATTTTCACAATTCTTTTAAGTCACTTTTTAAATTATTTTTTTTCTCCAAAAACAACACAGTCAACTCAACACACTTTTCAAGAGCCTTTTGCACATCAAAACCATTCCCATTAAAACCAGCCGCAGCAGCATGACCACCGCCTGCACCGGAAAAATCTTTTGAAAGCAAAGAAAAAACATTATTTGCCAAACTAAAACCAGACTTTGAAACAAAAGAATTCAAAGCACGGCCACTAATCACTACCTTTGATTCTTTTTCACCACCAACAAACGCAACATCAGAACCAAGCATTACAAGCGAAACCGCACCCGCAGACTCAAAAGCATTCACAGTGCTTGTTGCAATTATTTTGTCAAAACACTTAAACAACCTTGCGCGACGAACCGACTTTAAACGCGCAACCTTTTCGCTCAAATCAAGAGGCTCTTTAAACAACAAAAAAAGTTCCTCATAAGCAATCTTTGTATTTTTCAAAACCTCATTCATTACAAAAAAAGCCTCACTGGAACCAACACTAAATTTTCCAGAGTCAACAATAAGCCCGCACGCAATCAATTCACTGACTTTTGGAGAAATTTTTACCCTGCATTTTTTTAAATAACTATAAATGACCTGTGTACAAGAAACCGCATCTTCATTTACAAAAAAACCACTTGCATTCACGCCCTGCTTGGTTTTTTCATGATGGTCAAAAACAAAAATTTTCCCCTTAAAACCAGAAACTTTTTTTGCACTCTCCCCAAGCATTTCAAGTGAATTAAAATCAAAAAAAACAAGCACTTCAAAATCATTAAAATCAGGATTAAGTGAATAAGGAATTTTTGTGTTCTGCGCAAAAATTCTTGCAGACAAACTAATATGCTCAGGCACACCAATAAGGGCTTTAGAGTTTTTTTTTAAAGAAAAAAAGAAACTTGCAGCACTGGCAATACTGTCAATGTCTGCACCAGAATGAGTAAGCAATAAAACTTTTTTATTTTCAAAAAAAGAAAGACTTGGGAAAGCCTTCAACTTCCTTCACTTTCGTCTTCATTTTTATTTGAAGGGGTTGATTTTATTCCCTGTGACTTTTCAATCTCATCCTTTAACTTGTTAAGTTTATCAAGCATTATTGACTCTTGCTTTAACATGGTCTTAAGCCTTAAGTCAACAGATTCTTTTTTTGACTCAACTTCCTTTAAGACCTCAGCCTTTGGAGAAAGAAGCAAAATACTGCCGGCAAACTTGTAAACTTTTTCTTCATTTGACTTACCAAGCTCTTCAATGGTGGAAGTCAAGGAATCAGACTGCAATTGAAGCTGCTGCTTTTGCATTGAAATATTTGAAAGCTGCATTCTTCCTTTTTCAAACTCTGCAATTGACTGCTGCATATTAGCCATTTTTTTTTACACCCCTAGTGTCCTGACACTCAAATCAAATAATTTCAAATAAGAGTTAACTGAAGCCTTTAATGAATTTTTTTCACTTGAAAAAATTTTTATAGACAAAACAAACCCATCCAATTTCATTTTGGTAAAAGAATTTTTTTCATGGCGCAAATTCAATTCAGGTTGCAGTGACTCAAAAACAGCCACTGCAATTTTTTTTGAATCAAAAATAGCGCGCAAAACAAAAAAATTTTCACCTTGCCTTGATTGTTTTTGCAACTTGGTCACGCACCTTAAAAACAATCTTGTAAGCACAAGCAGGGCACCTAATCACGCCTTTTGGAAAATCATCAAACACTTCTGCACACTTAATGCACTTATACATACTTTACTCCTCCTTTGGCTTTTTCCTGCCCTTTTCATGAGCAGGCTCTTCTTCAGCCACTACTTCTTCTTTGGTTTCTGTTGCCTCAAGCAATTCTTTTGTTAAAGGCAAAAAGGATTTTTGAACAACCATTTTTTTGATTATTCCGCCAGAAAGAGTTTGTGGCAAAAAGGCGCCGCCTGCAAAAGTATGGCCGCATTTTTTACAATAAAAAATGCCGCGGGACTTTCTCTTAATCTTTTTAAAACCGCAGTTTATGCATGCGACTTTTTCTTTTTGTTTATTCTCTACCTTTAAGACCCTTTTTTTGACACCCACACCATAACGGGAGCCAAAACGGGCTGTAGTTGAAGTCTTTAACGTGTTACCCATAAATCAAATCCACTCAAACGTTTTACAACAATTTTCTTATAACCTTAGCGTTTTTAAAGGACAAATCAATGCAATTATTGACTTCTTCTTGAGAAAGTGCCCCAAAACCGCCTTTTTGCATGGCACAAATAATGTCATGCTCAGTAACGCCAATTGAAAGCCTTGCATCCATAACCTTTTCTTCTTCCAAAATAGGGTCACAGACAATTGCATTTGCAGCCTTTACAAAAGTATTAAGCAAAGGATTTGAATTTAATTTAAGTTTCTTTGCATACTCGCCTCTGATTACCTTGTTATCCTCAAGCTTTGGAATTCGAGCTTCAGTCAAAGAAACCAAGCCTGCAATACTGCATGCATCAAACAAGTTACCGTCATGATTTAAGACATACAAGTCAACAAACACAGTCCAAACTAACTCGCCTTCCTTAATGCACAAGGTCTTAAAGTCAACAACTTTACCCTCTCTGAGTGCCCTGTCTACAACACGAGCTAATTCAATTGACTCCTCACTTGGAGGTCCAGCTTCAAAGTCTGGTGAAGCCAAAGCAAGCAACTCAGTCATTACACTAATTGTTCCTTCATCAGGAGAGTCAGGATAAGGTTTTAACGGCTCCATTTTAATCCCGCATAAAACATCTGTATTTCCAATCTTTACTCTTGCAGAACCATCTGCATTCTGGCTAATGTTCTTAAAGACCTGGATTTTTCTGTATTCATCCAAAGCCCTAGAATCAGGCCTAATGCCTTGCTTTAAATCAGACAAAACCTTATCAGCTCTAATAAAACTAGTTTTTTGACCCATTATTTATTCCTCCACGTCGTATTTTTTCTTTAAAGCTTCAACCTGAAGCTTATGCACCTTCATTGATGCTTCGTTTGCCATTGCCATTGCCTGCTCAAACTCTTTTTTTGTAAGCAAGCCATCAAGCTGCAACAAAACAAATTCCTTAAATGAAGGCAAGATTGCAACCGGAATATCAACCGCATCAGGAGCATCTTCCTCATCCTTGTTTAAGTCAATAATTATTTTTCCACCAGCCTTTCCAACACTGGTGCCTGCAACCAAGTCCCTCATTGGAAGACCTGCATCCGCCAAAGCAACTGAAGCCGCAGTCAAAGCAGCAATCCTTGTTCCGGCATTAGAGTCAATAACTTCAACTTCAACATCAATACAAGTTCCTGGAAATTTTTCCGGGGGAATTAATCCTAGTGGAAGTACAATAAC
>CAYIJY010000075.1:0-5541 GCA_964363785.1 uncultured archaeon | reverse complement strand
GTTGACGGAAGAAGCAAGGCAAAATATCCTTCAATGACTATTTATCTTTCAGATTAATCAAAAAAATGGTATGAAAAAAAAATCCAGGAATTCGCAAGGTCATTGATTGATGTTCGTATTTTTGACATTGTGAAATTGCACGAAGATCTTGACAAAGAAAAATTCGGGCTTGAAATGCTTGTTGATGAAATGAAGGAAAGAAATGTTTCCGAAGAATTGTTGGTTGAAAAAATTGAGAAACAATTAAAGCAAAAGCCAAAGAAAAGGGAAGAATTTTTGGATTTTTCTTTTAAGGGCGAGCCGCTTTTAAAAGTAAGAAAGTCTTTTATCAAATTATTAAACACTAGAATTCAGGGCGTCAGGGGAATAGAAAAAACAATTGTTGACAAGGCAAAAGACGGAATAATTATCCGAACAAGAGGCACAAACTTAAAGGCAATGATTAAGTTGCCTGAAATTGATGTCAGCAGAACCACTACTAATGACATTAAGGAAATCAGCAGAGTGCTTGGAATTGAAGCTGGTCGAAGCGCAATTGTAAAAGAACTTTCAGGCGTACTTAGAGAGAACAGGATTTCAGTTGACATTAGGCACATAATGTTGCTTGCTGACTTAATGACTTTTGATGGTGAAATCAGGGGAATTGTCAGAACTGGAATTACTAGAAGCAAGATTTCTCCATTTGCAAGAGCTGCATTTGAAGAGACTGTTAAGCATTTGCTTGACGCTGCATTTAAGGGCGAACAGGAAATGCTTCAGGGTGTTGTTGAGAATATTATTGCCGGAAGGCCAATTAGAGTTGGTACTGGTACAGTTGAATTAGTCATGAAAGATTAAAAGTGATGGAGTTATGGCAAAAAATGTTGATGTTGTAAAGGAAATCAGAAGAGCAGTTGATACTGGAAAAGTTGTTTTTGGGCAAAGAGAATCCCAAAAAAGCTTGATTGATGGCAAGGCAAAAATTGTTGTTTGTGCCAATAATTGCCCTAAAATGTTTAAGCAAAAAATAGTCCACCAATCAAAAATTGGAGGGGCTAATTTTTTGGACTTTGAACAAAATGGCTTGGAATTGGGTTCTGTTTGCGGTAAGCCGTTTAATGTTTCAATTCTTGTTGTTGAAGAACTTGGAAAAAGCAACCTAAATACATTATTTAAGGAAGAAAAAAGAGGTTAAGGATTATAATATAAAGGGTTGCAGAGGAAAAAGTTATTTCTTGTGATGAACGGAAAGCGCCGTTCGCACGCTTTATATGCCCAATCTTTGATTGGGCGGTAATAATTAATTATTGTGATATTTATGGGTTATGGAGAATTTGCAGCACAGTCTTTGGAAGAAAACCGAAAGAAATGGCGCTGGAAAGACGGTCGATATAAGCGAAGATTGACTAGAAAAAAGTACAATCTTTTGGAAGGCGCTCCTCAGGCACGCGGAATTGTGCTTGAAAAAAGAGGAGTTGAAGCAAAGCAGCCTAATTCAGGCATTCGTAAGTGTGTACGTGTACAGCTTGTAAAGAATGGAAGGCAATTAACTGCACTTGCCCCAAAGGACGGCGCAATTAAATTTATTGATGAACACGATGAAGTTATTGTTGAAGGAATTGGCGGAGCACAGGGCGGACCAAAGGGAGACCTTTGGGGAGTGAAGTACCGCGTTACTCATGTGAACAACCAAAGCCTTGAAATGCTTAGAACTGGAAAGAAAGAGAAAGTGAAAAGGTAAATGACTACAGAAAAAATGCTTGTTTTTGAAAAATGGGACACATCAGAAGTTAGGTTAACTGATGTTAGTCTTGGAAAAAGCATTAACTTTAAGACAAAAAAATTTCCACACACTTTTGGAAAAACAAGTGCAAGTGGTGCAAGCAAAGCTGAGATAAGTATTGTTGAAAGACTTGTAAACAAGATCATGAGATCTGGTCAGGGTAAAAGAAAATTAAGCGGAAAATATATTCGCGGCAGAGGAAGCACTGGAAAAAAAATGCAGGCAATGAGAATTGTCAGGGACGCTTTTGATATTGTTAATGCACAGACAAAACAAAACCCAATCCAAGTGCTGGTCAAAGCAATTGAGAATGCAGGACCAAGAGAAGACACTACAAGAATAAAAAGGGGCGGAGTTACTTACACTGTGTCTGTTGATGTTTCTTCATTAAAGAGAGTTGATGAATCACTTAAGAATATTGCATTAGCTGCTTTTGCTTCTTCTTTTAATAAAAAAATTTCTGCCCAGGAAGCCTTGGCTAAGGAATTAATTTTAGCTGCAAAGGAAGACAATGCTAGTTTTAGCATTAAGAGAAGAGACGAAGTAGAAAGAATTGCAAAGAGCTCAAGATAATTAATTTTTTTTTTGAACGTGATGTTTTGTGGGACGTAAAGATGATGTTGCAAAAGCAGCTGAAAAGCTGATGAGTAACCAAAAAAACATTAGAAACATCGGTATTGTTGCACACATTGATCATGGTAAAACCACAATGACTGACAGCTTGGTTGCTGCTTCTGGAATGATGAGTGAAGAGCTTGCTGGTAAACAGCTTGTAATGGATTTTGAAGACCAAGAGCAGGCACGCGGAATCACAATTAATGCTGCAAACATTTCTATTGTGCAAAAGCACGAAGGCGAAGAATATCTGATTAACATTATTGACACTCCTGGTCACGTTGACTTTGGCGGAGAAGTTTTACGCGCAATGAGAGCAGTTGACGGAGTAATACTTGTTGTTGATGCAGTTGAAGGTGTAATGCCTCAGACAGAAACTGTTCTTAGGCAAGCACTCAAAGAATATGTAAAGCCTGTTTTATTTGTAAACAAAGTTGACCGGCTTGTTAATGAATTAAAAGTTACACAAGAACAAATGCAGGAAAAATTTGTCAAAGTTATTGCACAGGTTAACAATTTGATTAAGCGTAATGCGCCACCCGGAAAAGAAGATGAATGGACTGTAAAGGTTGCGGATGGTTCTGTGACTTTTGGCTCGGGTTATCACAAGTGGGCAGTGAATGTTGATTCAATTAAAAAAACTGGTGTTTCGTTTAAGGAAGTTTATGAGTTTTGTAAGGCTGAAAACCAAAAGGAGTTATCAAAAAAATCTCCTTTGTTTGAATCTATTTTGACTATGGTGTTAAAGCATTTGCCAAGTCCCGCTCAGGCTCAAAAATACAGGGCAACAGTTATTTGGAAGGGCGATAGTGAAAGTGAAACTGGACAGGCAATGACTAATTGTGACCCGACAAAAGCAGTTTCAATGATGATTACAGATGTTACAGTTGATCCTCATGCAGGAGACATTGCAACAGGAAGAGTTTATTCTGGAACAATTAAGACTGGTTCAAAATTAAAGTTAATTAGAGCTGACAGAGAAATTAATGTTCAAAAAGTCGGGATTTATATGGGCCCTGACTTTGTGCAGGTGTCAGAAGTTCCATGCGGAAACATTGCTGCAATTGTTGGTGCAAAAGAAATTTACTCAGGAATGACTTTAGGCACAAACGAAATGGAAGAGTTTGAATCTTTTAAAAGTAAAATGGAGCCTGTAATGACAGTCTCTATTGAAGCAAAAAACACTAAAGACTTGCCAAAATTAATTGAAGCAATCAGGCAATTGACAAAAGAAGATCCTAATCTTCAGGCAAGCATTAACTCTGAAACTGGAGAGCACTTACTTAACGGAATGGGAGAACTTCACTTAGAAGTAAATCAATACAGGATTACTGAAAAGTACAAGATCCCAATTGTTGTTAGTCCACCTATTGTTGTTTATCAGGAAGCAATTACAAAATCTTCACCTGTGCTTGAAAGCAAAAGCCCAAATAAGCACAACAAGTTTAAGATGAGGGTTGAATTGATTTCAAAGGAAATCATGGAGAACATGATTGAGAAAGGCTTGAAAGGAAAAGTCAGGCCAAAGGACAAGGAGATTGTGCAAAAATTAATTGAATGCGGATTTGACAATGACCTTGCAAAAAGAGTTTGGTATATTCATAATCACAGCATTCTTGTTGATGCAACAAGGGGAATACAGGCTTTGCATGAAATCAAGGAACTTGTTCAACAGGGTTTCATGGATGCAATGAATGAAGGGCCATTGGCAAAAGAAAAATGTTACGGAATGATTGTAAAACTTGAAGATTGTACATTACACGAAGACTCTATTCACAGGGGACCTGCACAGGTTATTCCTGCAGTGACCAGAGGAATTTATGCTTGTATGTTAAGCGCTGACCCAATTTTACTTGAACCAAAACAGACTTTGGCAATTAATGTTCCTGAAAATTTTATGGGAGCAGTATCACGCGAACTTGGAAGCAGAAGAACACAAATTAGTGAAATGCGACAAGAAGGTGACTCAACAATTATTGTGGCTAAAGCACCTGTAAAGGAATTAATTGGCTTTAGTGCAGATATTAGGGGAGCAACAGAAGGCAGAGCAATCTGGACTGCAGAGTATGCTGGTTATGAGCCAATGCCACGCGAACTGCAAAGACAAACAATAATGGAAATCAGAAAAAGAAAAGGCCTTGACCCAGAACCAAAATCAGCAAGCCATTTTTTGGAATAAAAACAATTAAATTAATCAACAATCTATTTTTTTCATGGAACTAGTTTTTGGAATCAGAATTGTTTACAAAAAAGACAATAACAGCAGACCTGAGGAAGGCACAATACCCAGAATAGCTGAGTTTTATATTGAAAAAGGAAATCCGAGATCACCAACTTTTTTTACAAGCCCTGCACTAAGAAAACTTATTGAAAATAAATTGTATGAAGGCGTAAGTCCTGAAAAAAGAATTGGACATATGAAAATGGCTTACTATTCAGATCAAAGGTTAATGCGCTGGAGATGGTATCTGCCACATTATTTTTTGACTGAAGTTTTTAGAATGCACCAAGTTAATAAAAGTGGAATTGCATCAGGGCTAGAGAAAAAAGTCTTAAAGAGATTTAAAAGAGAATTTCCGCAAGTAAAAACTATAAAAGAAAATTCACCCAGTCATGCGCGTCAAAACCAAATGAAAAACAGGGGTATTTTGGTCAGAGAATTATTTGAGGGGTATCCCTTTAGAAGAAGTATTAGAAGGCTAAGACTAAAAATTAATAGAAGCAAAAATCAACGAACATTAAATAGACCAAGATAAAAGGCACATAAACTTGATTATTCTTTGGGGTTTTGGGCCTTTTTAGAGCCTTTAAAGAGAAAAAAAAGAAGATTGCTTTTTAAATCTTTTTAAGCCTTTAATTATTTCTTAGTAAATAGTTACTTTTATACAATTTATTGATGGTTTTTTTTGGAGGAATGATAAATGGCATCTAAACCACACGTTAATTTGGTTTTCATTGGACACGTTGACCATGGTAAGTCAACCTTAGTCGGAAGATTGCTCTACGACGCAGGAGCGTTGGCAGAACAGGATTACAGAAAGCTTAAAGCAGAAGCTGAATCCCGCGGTAAGGGAACTTTTGCATTTGCTTACGTCATGGACAACCTTAAAGAAGAAAGAGAAAGAGGAGTAACAATTGACGTTTCTTATAAAAAGTTTGATGCA
>CAYIJY010000074.1:2141-5596 GCA_964363785.1 uncultured archaeon | reverse complement strand
CAAGGTCATCGACAATCATTTTGTCCATACCTTTTGGGCCAAGTGTACTCCTTACTGAGTTTGCAACTGCCTTTGCAATCATAATGTTGATTCTTTGGGCATCTCTTCCTTTTACCCTTTTACTTCCTTCAGTCAAAAAAATGACAGGTTGATTCATTTGATTACTATCAGCCATACTTTACCAATCCTCCAAAACAAGATTTTTTTATTAAACTAGCAAAAAATTGTTAGTCTTTTAAGTAGAAATATAAAGAAATAAACCCCAAGAAACCTTTAAAAAGCTAATGAAAACTTTGATGGATATGAGAGTAAAAAATTATGTTTTTTTGTTTCTTAAACGTGCTTTCTGCTTAGCCGCTTTTATTTTCTTATAGCGCATTCTTTGAAAAGATGCAAAAACATTAGCACTAAAACTCCAAAACCTTGAACCGATTTAGTTCTTCTTCAAATCTATTTTCTTTTAGAATTTTTCTAGCATATTTACTATCTTCTTTATCACCCTCTAAAACAACTAAATCACCACTAGTAAGGCCATGCTGTTCTAAAAACTCAATAACTTTATTTGCAGCTTCTCTGCCATGATGTTCCATTCCAACAAGTATAGCCCCATCTTTTGATTTCATTAATAAAAATAAGAATTTGTTCTTTATTAGAATTTACTTAAAAAAAAGAAAAAGAAAAGGGAAGAACTATTTCTTTATGTTCTCCCAAATGCCTAAAATGTTTCCTTCCGAGTCCTTGAATTTAGCGTAATAACCCATGTCGCCAACAGCCATCTTTTTTTGAACGATTTTTCCGCCGGCTTTTTTTATTTTCTCGACATACGCGTCGATTGAAGGAACATCAATCACCAAAACAGGGCTCTTGGTTTTCTTATCGCTCTTTGTCAGCCCGCCATTTATTGCGCCAGATTCTTTTGGCATGTTATTGCTGTCAACTTCAACCGTATGAACTATAGTGTAATCCATTTCAGGCACTGGATTCATTTTCCAGCCAAACAACCCGGAATAGAATTTACTTGCCCTATCGTGTTTCTTAAATGGAATTTCAAAATGAACAACCTTATCCATAACCAATCCTCCCAAAAAAAAATATATTAAAAAAATTATTTTTATGAAAGGTTTTTTATTCGATTTGATGCCAATATCTATATTGTTTTTATGAGCTCAAAAACTGTTACTTTGGAAAAACTCTATAAAAAAATTGGCAAACTAGAAGAAGAAATAGAAGAACTAAAACTTGCTGTAATGCCTGTTGAAAAAATCTCAAAAAAAGAGTTAAAAGAACTCAAAAAAACAAGCAAAGAAATGCAAAAAGGACACTTTTTTGACGGAATAAAGACTTTTGTTGCTTCTGAAAAAAGCCTGAAAAAGGACTGGAGTTACAAAGGAGATGATGTCTGGGATGAGTTATAACCAACAAGACATTGTATTGCTTCCTTTTCCATATTCTGATTTAAGTACGTCAAAAAAAAGACCTGCACTAGTTCTTTCCAATAATGATTTTAACAAACAATCCAGCGATCTTATTTGTTGTTTAATTACAACTAACCCAAAACAAGACAAATACAGTATACATATAGATGAGAATAACGTTGAAAATGGAAAACTTTTTTTTAAAAGCAGAATAAAACCTTACAGAATTTTTACTGTAGACTCAAAAATTATTTTGAAAAAACTATGCAAACTAAAAACAGACAAATTCAATGAAACAATAGAAAATTTGCATAAAATAATTTCAAAAACTTAAATGGGTATATTTTATGCAAGAAAACTTTGGACTAGTGCAAGTTTTTTTTGGCAACGGCAAAGGAAAAACAACAGCCGCACTAGGCACAGCACTACGCGCACTAGGAAGAGGGCACTCAGTCCACTTAATCCAATTCATGAAAGGCGGGATTTCCACAAATAAAGACTTTGAAGAATACGGTGAACTCTTGGCTTTAAAGAAATTTGAAAACTTTTCATTTGAACGATTTGGTTTTAAAGAATGGGTTGTAGGAAAACCAAAACCAGAGCACCTAAAAGAAGCACAAAAAGCACTCACTAGCGCAAAAAGAATTGTTTCAAACAAAAAATTTGACTTAGTAATAATCGACGAGTGCTTGTACGCAATTCAATTAGGAGTAATCAGTGAGAATGACATCATTGACTTAATTAAATCTAAATCAAAAAACACCGAACTAATTCTGACTGGCTCCCACAAACCACTTGAAAAAATATTTGAATTAGCAGATTTGGTTAGCGAAGTAAAAAAAATAAAACATCCTTATGACAAAGGAATAATTGCACGAAAAGGAATAGAATATTAATCTTGTGGCAAATATTTACAGAAAATAAATTTCTTTAAGGTTGCTCTGAAAATTCAGAAAGAAAGTCTTTTGGTGAAACAACTTTTATTTTTTCAAATTCTTTTATTTTCAGAACCTGTTTGTCACCACTAACTATAAAGTCAGCATTAGCTGCCATTGCACAATGAAAAAACTTGTCATCATCTAAATCTTCAGTAATTTTTCCTAAAATATACATTGGTTCAACTTGTATTGATTTTTGCTCGTAAACTGCAAGTAAAAAAGCTCTATCGTTTTCTGAAACTCTACTAGTTATCTCTTTTCTCCCAAATACATCTCGCATTTCATTTAATATTGCTTCACTCGTAAAATTTTGCACAATTCCACCAGAAATCTGTAGCACAATTTTGTGAGAATAACCTTGTTTTCCAAGTCCAGCCGATACTAAAACATTTGTGTCAATTACGATTTTTGGCTTCTGTTCGGGATTTACTGACAACTGCATTGATTTGCGCCTCGGTCATTTTGTTCTTTACACGACCCCTTATATTGTGTAATTCCTGAACAATTTGCTGCGTATTCATCTTTTTTAACATAATTGTGTTTCTGTCTATTGGCGTAACTACAAAAAGGGTTTCTTTCTCAGAATGTGTAAATTTCCTTGTTTTTTGAGGGATAATTACCTGCCCTTTAGTAGACATCCTTGTAGTCTCAACAATTGCACCCATTTTTCCACTTAATAATATTAGGAGCAACATATTAATAAATTTTCTTACATGTTGGAAAATCTTACTAAACTTAATGAACTAAACAACAAAAACTTATTCAAAACTGCTTAAGTGTAGTGTTTGGCAAAGTTCGCTTGTACATTTTCATTGACCGGTACTCAGGAGTGTCTTTGTCCAAAAAAAACATTGGCATTAATTGTTTTTGCACAGCAATATTTTTCCTTGACTGAATAAACTGAGAATCAAAAAAGGTTTCATAAAATTTGTCATTCCAGTCAACGCAAAAAGACATTCTTTCTTCAATATTCTCCTCTGCAATTTGCTTGATCCACTCTAATGCTTTTTCTTTTGACTCAAACTCTTGCTGCATTGGTAAAGAAATTTCTTTTCTTTTTGAAGCACACCACAAAAATGGTTCTTGGTAAATTGCAATTATA
>CAYIJY010000074.1:0-2131 GCA_964363785.1 uncultured archaeon | reverse complement strand
AAAAGTTGGAAAACGATGAACAAAATGCCTCAAAGAACTAATGATTGCAGAATCTGGCGTGTTTTTTATTTCAGTAAATAAAAGCATTTGAGGAAAAAATTCAAAGCGAGAAAACGCATTTATTTTGTGTGAAAAAGCAAAATCTTGATTATTCATCATTTTCATTTTTCCACGGCGATTAATGCTTGGAAACCATTTGACCTGGTAAGGTGTTTCACTCATGCAAATAACCTTAGGTTAGTTTGTTTTCCATTCACATCCAAAAAAGGAATTGACTTTCGAACAAACGGAGCAGCCTTTTTCAAGTCATCAACAGACTTAATTTTTCCCTGCTCTCTTAAATCAACAATCCTTTGCGCGCCAGTCAAACCAATCCCCGGCACACGCAAAAGCTCTTCAAAAGAACAATTATTCACATCAACTGGAAATAATTCTCTGTTTTGTAAAGCAAAACTTAACTTTGGGTCAACGTTGAGTGGCAGCATGTTGTTTTCGTCAAGCATTCCGCGAACTTCCTTGAAAGAATAATGATAAAATCGCAAAAGCCAGTCAATCCTGTACAAAAAATTTTCTCGCCTCAAAGGAATTGACTTTGAATTTTCAAGCGGAGTATTCTCTACTGCATCAAATGCAGAAAAATAAGTTTTTTTCAAACCATAATCAGCATAAAGTGTCTCCATTGTGTCAATGTAATCCAAGTCAGTCTCTCCTGCAGCACCAACAACCATTTGAGTAGTAATACCTGAACTAACTTGGTCACGTGTCTTAATTTTATTTATCCAAGATAACCTTCTTTTGACGTCAATTTGGTAATCTTTTGTTGAACACAATTCAGAAAACGAGGATTTGTTTGGTGCTTCCAAGTTAAGTGAGACACGATCAGCATGCTCAGCTAACGCCTTAATGTCAGATGGATTTGCACCAGGCATGATCTTTAAGTGCATGTAGCCTTGGTAATTGTATTTTTGACGCAGGATAGAGACTGTTTCAAACATTTTTTCAGCAGCCAAACCCGCACTGCCTACAACCCCCGAACTTAAAAAAAGTCCTTCAACGTAATTTCGCATATACATTTGCATGAATAAGTCAGCAAGTTCTTTAGGCTCAAAAGTTGCTTTCTTTTTTATTTTACAACCAGTAGAATGAACACAATATTTACAATCATGAACACACGCATTTGATTGTAAGACTTTAAGCAAGGAAACGCATTTTCCGTCTGGTGTAAAACTTCTGCAAACACCGGCGCTATAAGGCGCGCCCATCCTGTCATCACCTCCAGCTTGCCTTTTAGTCTGCGCCGGCGTGCATACATCCCACTTTGTACCACCTCCAAGAATTTTTAGTTTTTCAATCGTATTCATACAAAGACAATCATTCAACGAAGAATAAGACAAATTTGATGGAGACGAGTTTTCCGGTGCGAAAAATAAAAGTTAAAAAAATTAATTAAGTTCTACCCAAAAACTTGTAATTAAAACTCGCGCAAAGCAACGTATAAAAATGTTTTGTGCGAATTTTGTTTCTGATGGAAAACAAATACGACGTTGTTATTTCTGGTGCCGGGCCTGCTGGAAGTTCTTGCGCAATTTTTTTGGCAAAAAAAGGACTAAACGTTTTACTTTTAGAGAAAGCAAAGTTTCCGCGAGATAAAACCTGCGGAGACGCTATTTCAGGAAAATCAATGTCAGTTGTAAGGGAACTTGGCCTAGAAAACGAAATAGAAAGAAACCACCACGCAAAAATATTTGGAGTGACACTCAGTTCACCAAACGGCACAATAGTAAAAGTGCCTGTTCCAAAAAGAAACAACCTAAACAGTTACGGTTATTGCACACGAAGGGAAGTTTTTGACAACATTGTGTTCAATGCAGTTTTAAAGGAAAAAAATGTCACAGTAATACAGAACTTTAACGTCACAGGAATAATCAAGGAAGACGATTACGTTAAAGGAATAAAAGGAAAAGACCTTACAACTGGAGAAGAGAAAGAATTCTTTGCAGACCTAGTTGTCGGCGCAGATGGCTCACATTCAGTTGTTGCAAGGGAACTTGGAGTAAACGTTGTAGACAACAAGCATTACTGCACAGCAGTAAGGGCATACTATGAAGGTGTTACCGGCCTTGACGACACA
>CAYIJY010000073.1:2624-5694 GCA_964363785.1 uncultured archaeon | reverse complement strand
CAATTATACTAAAAGAAACTTGCGGAAGACACCCGTTGGCTTAGTGCCTTTCGCAGGTTCGAATCCTGCCTCCCGCATAAAAAAAACAAAGCAAGACAAAAAGTTATTTTTATTAAGGCTTTGTCGGAAAATCTATTGTCTTTAATTAAAATTATTTGAGGTGGGCAAAATATGTTGGGGTTCTTAAAACAAAAGCAAGTGGATTATGCGTTTAAAAGAAAACAAGAAATCCAAATCCGGCTTGACAGATTCAACGCGGCATTTCTGGTTCAAAATGTATTCAAAGTAAAAGGACAGGGAACTGCATTTGCAGGAAAAGTTTTGCGCGGAAAAATAAAAACAGGACAAAACATTTACTTTAGCGGCACCTGGGGCAAAGTAGAGGCAATTGAAGGATTAAACAAGTCACTTGCAGAAGCAGAAGAAGGCAGCAGCGTTGCAATAACAGTAAGTGGAATAGAAACACCAATTGAACGCGGTGCATTATTACATTTAAAATAAAAAAAATTATTGCAATATTACCGCACCATTGAAAATGATGCATATATGCGTCGCAAACCCACGCAAAGGGTTTACGATAGTTGTCTAAATTTACTTAGACTTTTTTTTCGGTTTAAACATATGAATAAAAATTCATTCAACCTAATCTTAGAATAGTAAATTCAGTCAAGAAAAGTTTTCAGGCAGTGGGGGGCGATAAAAGTTGAACCTCATCAGTAAAGCAGGGGAATTTGCTTAACGGGCTGGGTTGTCCTTGAGGGTTTTTTGGGGTCATTTCTTTTTAACTAAGCAAAATCCCTATGATATAACCAGATAATGCTGCAACCATTCCAATTGCAACCATTTCAAAACCATTCTTTTTCCAACCACCAATTGTCCATTTGGCTTTTAATGCACCAACAATAAACAAAATTACTACAGAAAAAACAAGCGAAAGAATAAACGCAATTTTTACGTCAACAAAAAAGAACGGAACCAAAGGAACCAAAGACCCGACAAAAGCAGACAAACCAACTATAACTGCGTTTTTTGACGGGGAAACACCAGAATAAGAAGACAAGTTTAATGATTCACTCAAAATTGTGTCAACAAAAACTTTTTTGTTTGAAGTAATTATTTCAACTGCCCGTTGCAAGTCATTTCCGGCAAAACCTTTTTTTGAATAAACTTCCTCAATTAGTTTTTTATTTTCAGACCTGTTTTCTTCAACTAGTTTTTCAAGTCTTTTTTTTTCACTTTCATAAAATTGTTTTGCTGCTTTTTTTGAAGTAAATGCAACTGCAGCCATGGAAATGCTTTCTGCAAAGGTTGCAGCCAAACCCGCAATAATCACTATTCTTTGGTCATTTGTGGCTGTTGCAACACCCAAGATTATTCCAAGTACATTTACTAAGCCGTCTTGACCGCCAAGAATAATGCTTTCAATCAGGTTACCTTCATCTGAGGCAGAGATTTTTCTTTCCATATAAAATTACACTTAGAAGTAAGGAAATAAGATTTATAAATAAAAAAGAAAAAAAAAGAAAAAGAAAAATTTAGAAAAAAGTTAAATAAAGAAAAAATTAGTAAGAATCGTCGTCTTCGAATTCTTCGTCATCGTCAGAATCGTCGTCGTCATCAAAGTCTTCATCATCATCCATTAATTTGATGTCCTCTAGAATCATTTGCATTATTACTACCTCCCACTCAACAAATTAATATTTGCAATGTGTTACTCGTATTCTTATACAGAGGTTATTTAAATGTTGCACACAAAAATACACACAAAAAAACACACAAATTAACTCTTTCCCGTTAAATAGTAATGTTTATATATTTGGTTTGGCGAATATATATAAGAATAACCAAAAAAAGGCGGTATTTAACCCATGTACAAAATCTTCAAAAAAATGACTTTAAGCATGCTCTTATTGGCTTTCATGACAATTTTAGGAAACTTTGTAAGCGCTGGATATTACGATTTTTACTTTGAATCATGCTGCACACGTTCGTACGCATACCCAGCATACACTGGAGTCTATAACGCCCAAGGCGACCCATCATACCTTAGGTACGACCCATATTCATACAGCGTAGAATATCCAACAAGATCAATTCCAAGTTACCCATACAACTACTATACAACCGAATACTACAACACATACTCATACTACCCAACCTATTATTACGGTTCAAACAGGGTTTTCAGAGGGCAAACATACGTTTACCCAAGCTACGCCGTCAGAATCAGCTGACGCGCAATTTTCTTTTTATAATTTATTGCACTACTTCTTCAATTAGACTTAAGACTTTTCAAATTAGACGGAGGAGTGGTCTAGTGGTAGGACACCAGTTTCACATACTGGAGACCGAGAGTCCGATTCTCTCCTCCTCCACTAATCCTTAAACGCAGAAGCTGTTACTCCGCCATCCCAAGAAAAACGCGGCCTGATTTTAACCATCCAAATCTTTTCAGTATTATCATCTAAGATAAGTGCAAATCCTTTTTCACGCGGCATCCTCTGATAATACTTATCAAAATCTTCATGCATATAACTTGGCCGCAAAGCAGACACAGCTTGTATGTCTGGCTGCGCAGTCATACGATGACTAATAAACAAATCACACTGCGAAATCGCATCAGGATGCAGTCTTTCCGGTCGTTGCGTTGCAAGAATCAAACTAAGCCCAGGCTGTCTTCCAACTCTTACCCATTCAAGCAAAACTGAAAGCGCAATATTTTGTTCATCTTTTGGCATAAACAAGTGAGCTTCATCAACCAAAAACCAAACAATAGGCATTGAACTTTCTTTTTTCTCACCACGAATTAATTTTGCTTCCTCTTCTTTTCTATACAACATTCTTTCTTCGAACAATTTTTTTCCAAGCAAACCAACAATAATATCACGCGTTCCTTCCATGCCAACAGATTGCCTATAACTAGAAACATCAATAATTGTAATTCCGCCAGGCGTTGCAATGTCTTTTGCCTTAAAGCCTTCTTTTTCAAACAAACCCCAAGACTCTGCCAACTTAAAACGATTTTTCAAAGCCTGTTTTACAAGTTTTTCTGCATCAGCATCTTTTTCAA
>CAYIJY010000073.1:0-2614 GCA_964363785.1 uncultured archaeon | reverse complement strand
ATTCTAGAAAGCAAAACGCCTTCAGCATCACGCCAAGTCAACTTAAACAAAGCCAACCACTCAGCTTCTTCAAGCTCACTAGTCTTGATTGTGAATGCTCCGTCAACTGGAATTTTTTTTTCATCATAAAAAGCTTTTTTACCAGCAGGAACAAGCACCCTAACATTTGTTTTTTCTGGAGACAAATCCCATTTCTCAAGTTCTTTTACATCACGCTTGTTTGGAAATTTTAAAGTCCAAAAAATTCCAACAGGATCAATTGCAACAACAGAAATTCTTTGCTTAACATCAAGTGGTTGACGAGCAAACTCTTCCAAAAAAACTGAGACAGTAAAACTTTTTCCTGAACCACGCTTTCCACAAATCAAAGCAACATGCGGCTCTGCAATGTCGCACAAAATTTTTTTTCCAAGCACGGGTTTTTGCCCTGCACTCAAAACACTTTTACCAATATAAGCAGTGCCGCGACTTCCATACTTTTCAACTTTTGAATCAGATCTTCCAATGATTGAAGAGCCTTCATCCAATTCAGGAACCATACTACATTAGGGAAACCCATATTTAAATGCTTTTTTAAGAAACTAAATTATAGATGCAAGAAAGTACAGTTACACACAAAGGGCCAGAAATTGAAAAAGCATTAGATTTAGTCAAATGGGTTCAAGAAAATATTAGACTTGCAAGATGGAAACCTGAACTTCACAGAAAAAGATTTGTTGAAAGAACAGCAGGAGAAGTCTTGAGAAGACGAACAGCAAACTACATGAATCCCTGCCTTGACTTAACCACTGCACTTGCAATACAATTAAAGGAAAACGGATTCAAACCAACATTTGTAGTTCAGGAATTAATTTCAGAACACACACAAAAACCTGCATTTCACTTTGCATTAGAAGTACAAGCAGACAAAAAAAAGTACACTTTAGATTTTAAAACAGGAAAAACAGCAATAGTTTACAAAGGACAATATAACCCAAAAAAATCTAATCCACAAATAAAAAATTTAGTACTAAAAAGATTCTCTACTGAAAAACTTGAAAGATCTACAACACCTTTCCAGTTTTTTGGAATTAAAAGAACAAGTGAAATGTCAAGAGTATTTTCACACAATACTCACGAGTCATTGCAAGCTGCATTTAAAGCAATGAAAAGAGATGACAATTCAAAACTATTTCGCCAAGTAAAAGCAAGACCTGCACAAACAAGACATTTGTAAAAACTAGAATTTAAAAAAAAATGGGGGTAGGCCCCGGTATTTCACGGGGCTCTAAAATAAGGCATATGTGGGAGTTAAGGAGAAAAGAGCAAAAAGCACGAGAAAATTTTTTTGTTGGTGGGGGTTTAAAAAAACTAGTCGTGCCCCTTGCCTCTCCTTAGTTTTTAGTTAAGAATAACACCTTTTTTCCTGACTGAACTTTTTTTAAGTAACCCTGCTTAAAAAGCATGTTTAAGCGCTGTGACGCTGAGTTCAATCCCTTGTAAGCCATTACTTTCTGAATGTCTTGCGCAGTTGCCTTACCTTCTTTCTCAATAAAAGAAAGAATAGTTTGATCCTGCTCTGCTAAGACTTCGAAAACATTTTCATTTGAAGAAACACTTTGCGGTGAAACTTCAGTTTGGCCAGTCTTTAATTCAAACATTATTTTGTCAAATTTTTCATTAATCAAGTCAAGAACTTGATTGGTTTTTTGTCTCTCTTGAGCTAATTTAAACAAAAGAACCGCAATAAACTTCGGGTCAGTGCTTTTTTCCATTAACTCGTCAAAATCAAGAGTTAATTCACTAAACTTAGGGCTAATTTGTTCAATTAATTGCTTTTGTTCTTCCAAGAGCTTGACATAGTCATGATTTTTCATGATATATCATGATACAATCATGATATATAAAAAGGTTTCGTCCTCGCGGGCTTTGCACGAAAAAGGATTAGAAATAAACCTTATTTGTGCAGTGCATTGTTTTGCACATTTAAGGGTTTCTGTGAATCTATTACGCTTCTTGCAATATTAAATATTTCGTTTTTGCCCCATAACAATTCCGGACGAACTCCAAGTTCGTTAATTTCACATTATCTGTAACAATTAAATAAACTTAGGTAGCTATAGCTACCTATGGGAACCAAACAAATTAATCTTAAAATTTCGAAAGAATTATATAATTCTGCAGAATCTTTTGCCCAAAGTTATGGATACAGGAATGTACAGGAACTTGCAGCTGATTCACTGAGAGAAAAAATTTTTGAAAAAAGTGATTTTGATGAATCTTTTTCTGGAAAAGAAATAGAACTTATTGATAAAATTATTGAAAAAACACTTAAAAGCAAACTTGTTGATGCAAAAGACTACTTTAAGGGCTATGAATGACTTTTTCAATTAAACTTTCACCCATAATTATCGAACAACTTAACGAACTTGACGAAAAATCAAAAAAACTAATTTGGGAAAAAATAAAACTCATTGAAGAAAACCCGTTTCACTTCAAAAAAATACATTCATTACGGTTTAGAAAAGTTTTCCGAGTAAGACTAAATATTCAAGGAAAAGAGACGCGTTTAATTTATGTTGTCTTGGAGCCAAACATTATTATCGCCTGTCTTTTGGAAAGAAAAAAAGATTAC
>CAYIJY010000072.1:0-5755 GCA_964363785.1 uncultured archaeon | reverse complement strand
ATAATTGCAAAAGACCTAAACGCACAATACATTGCTGGTGCAAGAAAATTTGCATGGATAAAACTAAAACGCTCATACAAAGGAGAACTACAAGACTCAGTAGACGTAGTAATTATTGGTTATTACAAAGGGAAAGGAAAAAGAACACAATTTGGGTTAGGCGGATTACTCAGTGCAGTTTATAATGACAAAACAGATTCATTTGAGTCAATTGCCAAAATAGGAACAGGCATGAGTGAAGACCAAATGGGTGAACTTGAAAAACAATTAAGCAAACTAAGAATGCAAAAAAAACCAATAAACGTTTTATCAGAATTAGAGCCTGATGAATGGGTTGAACCAAAAATGGTAATCGAAGTAAGAGCAGATGAAATAACAAAAAGCCCAACTCACTTGGCTGGCCAAAAAGACGGCGTAGGCTATGCTTTAAGATTCCCAAGAATGATTTCAATTAGAACAGACAAAAAAGCAACTGATGCTACAACTACAAAGGAAATAATTAAGATGTTCGAACAACAAAAACATGTAAAAGTAGAGGCACAACAATGAAAGCAATTGATTTTTTGGAAAGACTAGCCATAATAATTTTTTCAATCGGCTTATTTGCTTACATTGTAATATCTGCCAAACTCTGGGCATCAGAATTCCAAGTCTGGTTCTTTAGAATTGGAGACCTGCAAAGTTTTGTGATTTTAAGCATAGCAATTTATATTTTTGCCAAAGCACTTGAAAAATTCTTAAAATGGGAAGTAAATTATGTTTTTCCACACAGGCGAAGAAAATGAATCAGACTGGCCAATCAAACTCTGTATTTAAACTAATTATTTTTGCAGTAATTGCACTTGCACTAATTTACGCTGCAATCAATTTTTTTCCAAAAACAGAAAGCGACAACATAAAAGAACTCAGACAATTATTGCTGTCCGCAAAAGGAAATGAAGGAAAAACAATCTCAAAAAAACTATTCTTAGAAAAAGACCTTGCAATTGATGCCGCAAAAATTTTTGACGACCAAACAACAAGCGTTTCATTTTCCTGCAACACACCACAATGCAACAACGGTGACCTGATAGTTGACGAAAGAAAATTTATTTCCACAAAAACAACCCAACTTGATGTACACGCACGCTGCCAACTAGGAACAAATCTTTATGGCTGTAAACTATTCTTTGGCTTAAAACCACAACAAGTAGAAATCACAAAAATAGAATTACCAACCCAAATTGACTTGGCAAACAATAATTCAACTGCATTAATCGAAATAGAAAACACAGGCCAGTTAACTGCAATAAATGTGAAAACAACAATTAAAGTCTACAAAAAAACCATACTAAACGGAGCAGAGAATCTGCAACTTTATGCGCCAGAAGAAATAGAATTTACAGAATCACTTGAACCCCAAGAAAAAAAAGCAACCCAAATTCCTTTACTAATAATGGACAATGGAGATTATTTACTGGAAGTTAACGTTGAAGGACTTGATGCAGGAAAAGACAAAAAAACATTTGAATTTTCAGCAAGTAATGCCCAAGCCTTTTCAAATTGCGTTGCAACAACAAGTGATCAGGCATTTTACAGTGAAAGTGAAGGAAAATGCATTACAAAGTATTTTTGCCAAGAATGTGAATTTGCATTCGAATGCCAAGTGGCATGGCAAGAAAAAGAGCCAATTGAAAACTTTGAAAGTGCCAGCAGAGAATATGCATTAACTGCAAAAGAACCACTGAATGGCCAATGTTAAAAGGCCGTGAAAATCTTTTTATACGAAATGAATCATCTTTTATAGATGAAAAAAATCCTGTCAATTATCCTTCACCCGTTTTTCAAAAAATGGATTGCAGGACGAAGCATAGAAACTGCTATTTTTGAAGTCAAAAAAGCCAATGCTTTGGGTGGAAAAGGCATAATTAATTTTTTGGGTGAGCGGCACGCAGATCAAAAAAATGTTAATGAAACAGTCAAAGAATACAACAACCTATTAGAAGCAATTGCAAGAGCCCAACTACAAGAGCCATTGTTTAAGACAAGCATTTCATTTAAAGTCTCCCAATTTGGTTTTGACGTCAAAGAAAAAAATGTCAACGGAAAACAACTTGCATTTGAAAACATTCATGCGCTAACAAAAAAAGCCCTAACTTACGGAGTAGAAGTAGAAATTGACTCAGAAGAATCAGAATACACTGAATTCACACTTGATTGCTACAAAAAGCTCTTAGCAGAATTTCATGGCGGAGTAAAGCTTTGCATGCAATCAAACCTTGTACGCACAGAAAAAGACTTAGATGAAGTAATCAAGGTCGCACAGCAAAACAGACTTCATGCACCAATAAGAATAGTCAAAGGAGTTTATCCAGAAAAACAAAACAATTACGCTTACCAAACTGAAACGCAAAAAGTCGAGAACTTTAAAAGAATTATAAGAATGGCATTTGAAAATTCTACATTTTTAGATATCTCAATTGGAACGCACAGGCAAGACATAATTGAGTTAGCGCAAAATTTAAGCCAAGAAAAAATGGTTCCATTTGAACTGCAAATGTTAAAAGGAATAAAAGAAGACCTGCAAAAAGAATTTTTACAAAAACAATCAATCACAATTTATATTCCTTATGGACAAGACTCGTTTGACTACTGCATAAGAAGAATGAAAAAAGGTTAAATGTTTTTTCAAAAATAAATACATAATCTATTCAAAATCTGATTCTTTCAGGCCAGTTGCTTTTATTATTGAATTCAAGGTTTTTTGTGAAATTACTTTGTGATTTGGAACTGTGACTGGAATTTTTTCAGGATGCCTTAAATGAACATGGCTCCCTTTTTGATTTCGAATATAGTAACCTTTTTTCAAAAGTATTTTGATTACTTATTTCCCAGACACTACAGGCAACTTCATAGATTAACAGCAACTGTTGCAATTTCTTTTTCCTCTTTAACAGGTATTCCATCTTCTGCCAAAGATTCTAAATGTAGCTCAATAGCTTCCTTAATATTCTTTAACGCATCCTTTCTTGTTTTTCCTTGACTAATACAGCCAGGCAAAGAAGGAACAGTAACTGTAAACCAGCCGCTTTCAGGATCTTTTTCCAAAACAACCTTCCAATTCATAAAATCACAATAAAATATACTCGCAATCGAATTTATTTATATTGATTAAAAAAATTAGTTCATTGACTTTTCAACCATTTTTCATATTGCTTATGGTCGCCTACAAAGTGTATTTGCTTTGTTTTATCATTCTCATTCACTTTTATTGCTATGCGGTATTGTCCAGCTTCCACAACATAAAACTCCACACCGTGCTTTAAGTGACGAGTTTTTGTTTCATTTTTTTGTTGCTGGATTTTTTTCCAAATAATTATTTGAATAGATTTATCCATTTTGGAAAAATGTTTGTCCCAGCCAGGTTTGTATATTAGATTGTATTCCATTGAAGAGCCACTTTAAAATCCATACTTTTTCTTAACCTGCCCTTCAGTTAAATATTTTTTACCTTTAGCTTTCATTTCAGCTTCTTCTTTAATAATTTTTCTTGCCACCAAATCAAGTTCGTCTTCCTGAGTTGAACTTGAAGAAATCTCTTTTTCCATTTTCTTTACTCGATTTTCTAAGTCTTCAACTTTTTTCAAAACTTTCTGCAAAGACACGCTTTTTCCATTAGACATTCAAATTCACTACAATAACATAGATTACAAATTGATTTTATTTCTTATGGTTAAGTTCCTGCTGAAATTACAGAAACAATACAAACCTTATCTGATCTAGAATTATCAAAAGCACACCGAGAAACATTTGCAAACGCGTCACGGGATTTACCAAGATCTGACTGAATTAGGCTATTAACAGTGTTTCCAATTTCTTTCTCGATATCGCACATAACGTATAATTTTCTTATTGATCTTGAGTTACCAGTATAGATTACTACTTTTCCATCTGTACTTGTAAAATCTGAACCAGCACTTTGACCAGCCAAAACACAAACTTGACCCTCATTCAATACACCTGATGTTATTGCAACCATACGCGCTGAAGTTGCTGGATATTCATAAAAAACCAACTTAGAACTTTGCGGAATCCTTGGCTTTGAAATAAGATTCTTCACCATTTTACTAGCTTCTGCTATTGGATCAGCAGGGACAGGAGCAGAATCAACAACTAGAGTATTAAGTGATAAAAATACATAAATTACAACTACCAAAACCAAAACAACTAAACCAATTTTCTTTAAAGGTAAATTCATTCAAAAAAATAAAGGAATTAGAACTATTTAATAGATTCTGTTAACTGCCTTTTCAACAAGCTTTACATTTTTGACTTCTAAGTGGCCGCAGTAATCGTCTTCTACAACTTTTTGTACATTCTCAAAGACAATTTTCTTTGAAAAAATTGGGCCATCACAAACAAATGTGTCAGCGTAGCCGCCTTCAAAGCCAATATGAAAGCCAAACTTTTTAGAGTCGCTTTCAAGTAAAGAAAAATTACCCTTAGTCACAGTTTTTCCAAGCCAATTCATTAAACCAGCAGAAGCGACTTGTGTAATCACAATTTCGTAACCTTTTGAAATCATTTCCTTAAAGACAACTGCATGATCCTGACCTTTATGGCTTGCAAACACTTTAATTCCTAAAGGAGAAAGTGCTTCTGAAATACTTCTAAGTTGGGTTTCCTGTAAGCCTACTCCGCCTAAAACAACTGCATCAACTAAATTCTGCTCAACAACTTCTTTGACAATCTGAGCCTCTAATTTAGGGTCAGCAACATCACAACCAACCAAAATATGCTTTAAGCCAAGCTGGCTTGCAAGCTCTTTTGAGTGCTCAACAGTTGCATAATGGAACAAAAAACAATCTTTTCTAGATGGCTTTACGGATAACAAGTAAGCTATCTCGTGACCTTGTGACTTTGCCCAGTCAATGGCAAAAGTACTGTCTTTTCCACCTGAAAATAATACTGCGATTTTCATTCACATGAATCCTCTAGGGATATTTTTAAATAGGTTTAGATGGAGCTAATTCAATTGGTTAAAATGGGTTATACTGATGATCTTCTAATTCTACCTTTTGACCACCGTGACTCACTCTTAAAAAAATTATTTGGCGTAGAAAACAGGCAACCAACACCTGAAGAATTCGAAAAATACGCTGCCCTAAAATACATGGTTTATGAGGGCTTTTTGGAAAGCCTAAAAATGGGTGTACCAAAAGACCAAGCAGCAGTTTTGGTTGATGAGCAGTTTGGCGCAAAAATATTAATGGATGCAAAAAAACGCGGAATAAAAACCGCAATGCCAATAGAGAAAAGCGGTCAAAAAGAATTCGACTTTGATCACACAGACTTTAAAGCACATATTGACAGAGCAGACCCGACATTTGTAAAAGTATTAGTAAGGTACAATCCTGAGTCAGACAAACAAATAAATTTACGCCAATTAGAAAAACTAAAACTTGCAAGCGATTACGCTCACAAAAAAAACAAAAAATTTATTTTTGAATTACTTGTTCCAGCTGAACCAAAACAACTTGAAAACTCAAGTCAAGAAAAATATGATTTAGATTTACGACCAAAGTTAATGGTGCAAGCCATGAAAGAAATCCAAGACGCACACGTAGAACCTGATGTGTGGAAACTTGAAGGGGTTGCAAAAATTGATGACTCAAAAGCACTTGTAAAACAAGCACAAACAAACGGAAGAACTTCTGGAATAATTACACTTGGGCGCGGCGAAGACGCAGAAAAAGTAAAAGAATGGCTAAAAGTT
>CAYIJY010000071.1:0-5794 GCA_964363785.1 uncultured archaeon | reverse complement strand
TTTAGTTTCCCATTTTCTCTTGCAACAGGAATACCGCCACCACCAGCAGCAATTACCAAAATATCTTTGCTTAAGAGTTCTTCAATCACACTAATTTCAATTATTTCTAAAGGACGCGGAGACGCAACCACACGACGATAACCACGCCCACTGTCTTCAAAAATATCAAAACCTTTTTTCTTTAACATAAGTGCTTTTTCTTTTGAATAAAAAGGACCGATTGGTTTTGAAGGGCTTTTAAAAGCAGAATCTTTTTTGTCAACAAGCACCTGCGTAAGAAGACTCACTACGGGTTTTTTGATTTTGTTTTTTAAAAAAAAATTAATTAACTCTTGCTCAAGCAAAAAACCAATCTGGCCCTGCGACTCTGCAACAGCAACCTCCAAAGGGACAGAATATGCCTTGCCCAAAGCACTTTCCACCTGAATCAAAATGTTCCCAACCTGAGGGCCGTTTCCAAAAGTAAAAACTACTTTATTTTTTGAACGAAAAAAAGGCAATAAATAAGAAAGAAATTTTTGAATATTTTTAACCTGAATTTCAATTGACGGCTTGTCTTTAGCCCCAATCAAAGCATTGCCACCCAAGGCAACAACAATTTTTTCCATGAAAAAAGTACAGCAAAACCAAAATATTAAACCAGTGCACAAAAGGAAGGTTTTTTATTCACAAAAAAACAAAAATCAATCCAAGCTATGAGCATAACAATCACACTGGCACTTGCAGTATTTTTATCCTTGGTTAATTTTTTTGCAGAAATGTTCAGCGAAAAAATAAACAACCACCACTCAAAAATACTCAGCTTTTCATCAGGCATATTTGTCGCATACATATTCCTAGCGCTGCTTCCTGAAGCACTCAGGGGAAAAGAAATAATTGGCGAAGGAATATTTTTGTACTTGCTTTTAGGATTTGTATTATTTCACCTGCTCGAAAAATTTGTTTACCAGCACGTAAAAAACAAAAACGAGTTAATGAAAGACCTTTCAGAAATACATGCACTTGGATTTACACTTGACCACTTTGTAGTCGGAATGCTGTTATTTTTTGCAGTAAACATTGAAGACATTTTTCTTGGACTGTTAATCATAATGCCGCTTTTTTTGCACGTGATTTCATCATCAATATCCCTAAACCACATTCACAGGCACTTTAACCACAACAGCGCAATAATCACAATACTTTCAGTCTCACCCATACTTGGCGCAGCATTTGCATTCTACCTAAACCAAGTAAAAGAATTATACTACATTTTTTTTGCAATAAGTCTAGGGACAATACTTTATGTGACAATAAGAGACATGTCGCCAAATGATGGTGAAAAAATAAATTATTTTATACTT
The DNA here is from genome assembly GCA_964363785.1 of uncultured archaeon. GTDB lineage: Archaea > Iainarchaeota > Iainarchaeia > Iainarchaeales > GW2011-AR10 > JACQJF01. Next base: position 4,451 of record CAYIJY010000071.1, on the reverse strand, counting down.
GGACTAATAGTGACAATAATAATCGTTGCAATCACAAAACAAATACAAACAACAGCACTTGCAGCACTGATTGCGTAACTATAATTGCGAAACACCAGAATCAATTGCAGCTTTTTTGACTGTACGCCCAACACTCATATGAAGTTTTTTGTCAGAAATAAAAGGCAGAATCTTTTTTTGGCTTGGTTTTTTCAAGTGACTTGCAATAGCCCAAGCCGCAGCAACCTTCATTTCATTATTAATCACACTGGCACGCGCATCAAGTGCGCCTCTAAAAACACCAGGAAAAGCCAAGGCATTATTAATCTGGTTAGGCAGGTCACTTCGCCCAGTTCCAATAATCAAAGCCCCAGCCTTTAAGGCATCACTTGGAGTTATCTCAGGCTCAGGATTGGAAAGAGCAAAAACAATTGGGTTTTTAGCCATTGAAGAAACCATTTCCCTTGAAACAAGCCTCCCTTTACTCACGCCAATAAAAACATCAGCCCCAACCAAAGCATCAGCCAAAGATCCCGTCTTTCGATCTTTGTTTGTATGCAAAGCCAATTCTGCCTTATAACCACCAACACCCATTCGCCCAGGATAAAGTATACCTGAAGAATCAACAACACAAATGCTTTTCACGCTAGTACAGATAGACCTGTCTATGCCTAAGCACAGCAAAAGCCGAGCAATTGCACTCCCAGCAGCACCAGCACCACTAATAACCACGTTTACGTCCTCAAGGCGTTTTTTTGACACCTTACACGCATTAATCACTGCAGCCAAAACCGCAATAGCAGTGCCATGCTGATCATCATGCATAACAGGAATCCCAAGCCCCTGCAACTGGGCTTCAACTTCAAAACAACGAGGAACCTCAATATCCTCCAAGTTAACCCCGCCAAAAACAGGTGAAATTAGTTTAACCACATTAACTAACTCCTCTGTTGACTTTGAATTAACACAAATAGGAAAAGCATTGACATTTCCATATTCCTTAAACAAGGCAGCCTTTCCCTCCATAACAGGAATAGCTGCACTTGCACCGATATTCCCAAGGCCCAAAACACGCGAACCGTCAGTCACAATAGCAACAGAATTTCCCTTCATCGTCAAATCAAAAACGCTTTTTGGGGACTCAAAAATCTTTTTACTTACAGCCGCAACACCAGGAGTGTAAGATAAACTCAAAGCTTTTTTTGAAGAAAAAGAAAAAGTTGGCCTGACTTCTATCTTGCCTTTAAGTTTTTTGTGAAAATCAAGCGACTCAGAATAAATAGTCATCCAAAACCTACAAAGGGTAAGAAAGATTCAAAGCTTTTTTTAAGGCTTGCTTGTCAAAACCAATAATTATTTTGCCCTCAATGTCAATTACAGGCACACCCATTTGGCCCGACTTTTCAATCATTTCCTGAGCACGAGCCTGATCACCTGCAACATTAATCTCTTCATAAGGAATGCCTTTTTCCTTCAAAAACTCTTTAGTCAGCTTACAAAAATGACAAGTCGGCGTGGAATAAATCAAAACTTTTGGCATAAAACATTTCCTCCAAACAAATCAAAAAACAATTATACTAAAAACAAAAAAATAGATAAACCTATTTTTTTAAAAAAAAAGAAAAAGAAAAGCAGTTAAAAAAAAACTGCTTTTTTTTTTGAACTTTAACCCATTAATGGGTCAATTACAGCCTTAAAGTTTGAAAGTGGCTGTGCACCAACAAGCCTTGTGCCGTTAATGAAAAAAGTCGGGGTTCCGCTAACGCCTACTTGTGAGCCTTCAGAAAATTGTGCGCTTACCTTAGAAGCGTACTTTGAAGAATCCAAGCAACCATTGAATTGCTCTGCATTCAAACCAATATCAACAGCATACTTTTTCAAGTCACTAGTTGACAAAGCAGTCTGGTTCACAAACAATACGTCGTGGTATTCCTTGAATTTTCCCTGCTCTGCTGCACACTCAGAAGCATTTGCTGCTGGCTCTGCATTAGGATGGAAACTCAATGGAAAGTGCTTATAAGCAACCCTCAAATTATCGCCATATTCTTGAATCAAAGACTGGATAGTTGGATTTACTCTGCCGCAAAATGGACATTCAAAATCCGAGAATTCAACTATTGTTACTTTTGAATTCTCATTTCCTGAAATAACATGTGCGCCATCTAAAAGTTTAACCATGTCAACTGGAGCCTCAGGATTAGGCTGTTGAACAATAGGATTAGGCTGTGCCTGGACTGTTCCGCCAGTCGGATTATTTACTACAGTTCCACCAGTAGTTGGAGCTACTGCCAAACCTGAAAATTTAGTGCTTATGTCTGCCCCGACAAAAAAAATCGTGCCGGAAATGATTAATGCAGCAAACAGAACGCTTATTGGAAGATAAAGTTTTTCACTCATTTAACAAAACCACCTTTACGTTTAAATTATTAGTAATTTACTTATATAGTAAAATTCATATAAACACTTTAAAACCATTACCCAAACTATTTAAAACCCGTTAAAAGCCCTTTAACAGCACCAGAAACATTAACTGCTTTTACAATGCCTGATGCAACAAAAACTCCTTTTGCGCCAAACTCAAGTGACTTTTTTACATCAAGACTGTTCTTTACGCCTGCCCCAACAAGAGGAATACTTGCAGGACTTAACTCATGCAGAGTCTTTACAAACTCTTTTACTACTTGTGGCTTTGCTGAGGAAACAGAAACATCACCACCGATTAACTCAGGGGGCTCAAATGCAACAAACTTTGGCAAAACACCAGAATACAACAAAAGTTCACTTATAGAATCAACGCAAAGCAAGACAGGGAACTTATTTTCCTTTGCAAAAACAAGTGACTTTTTTACAGCCTCAACACCGACTTTTTTTTCAGCATGATTTAATACACTCCCAAAAGCCCCAGCAGCCTTTAAAGACAAAACATTAACACTGCCAGTAAAAGGACCCTGATCAAAATAATCAAAATGCTGGGCAAAAACACCAAGCCTTACATTTTTTTTAATTAAAACCAAATCAATTGCCTGCACAGCCAAAAAAACAGTTACAGAAGAAGACTTTGAGGCTGACTGAATTTTTTTTGCAAGAGAAACCGCATTCTTTCCAGTAGCAGCAGGATACGTCTTAAAGTTTACAAACAAAAAAAATTTACCCAAAAAAAACACCTCGCTTAAACCCATTTTTTTTTCTTAAACCAAAAAAACATTGAAAGGCCAATAACCAAAATCAAAAAAAGAGCAAAAAATTGAGTTCCACTCTCTCCAAAATAATTATACTCCAAAAAATGCACGTTCATCCCATAAAAACCAGTGACTAAAGTCATTGGCAAAATAATTGTCGCAATAATAGTAAGCACTTTCATAATCTCATTAAGCTTATTTGACACAACAGACAAATAAGCATCAAAAGCATCCGAAATCATGTCACGTGTAGTGTCAATAAACTCAGAAACACGGACAAGACTGTCATGAAGATCCCTAAAGTAAACAAGCTTATCCGCCTCAATAAAACGCGAGTCATGATGATACAAAAAATTCATGACATCACGCTGCGGAGAAACCACTTTCCTAAAAATCAAGACATTACGCTTTAACCTAAAAAGCTTTTTTAAAAGCCTTGAGTCGCCAGCACTTGCAAAAACCTCATTCTCAACAGAATCAACATGCTCACTGATCTGATCAACAACCTCAAACAAATCACTCACAATAGAATCCAAAAACAAGTAAAGAACAAAACTAGCGCCCTTCCTCAAAACATCCAAATTCTTTAAAACCTCAGATTTTACATTTTCAATGTTTTTAATCGGCTTGTTATGAAAAGTAAAAATAAAGTTTTTCCCAAGAATAACATCAAACTCAAGCGGAGTTATTTTGCCACCTTCAAAAACAACAGCATGAAAAACCAAGAACAAATAATCCTCAAACTCCTCAAACTTAGCCCTCTTATTTACATTTAAAATGCCATCCTCAGTAAGCGGGTGAAGAGAAACAAGCTTTTTGACAAAAGCTAGATCAGACAAAACAGGAGCCTCAAAATCAACCCAACAAAGCCTTGAAGAAGAAAAAGCCCCCTCGAGCTTGTCAACAGAAACAGAGTGTAATTCTCCGGCTTTTTCAGCTAATGCAAAAGAAAACATACCACAAAAAAATAAATTAACAAATATTTTAAAGTATGCCTAAAAAAACCAAAAAAAGCTAAAGATAAATAGACTTCAGACAAAAAAATATTAGGCAGCCATGAAAGACGAATACTCGGGCAGGTTATTGGAAACAATACCACAAAATGAAAAAAAAATAATAACTGACGCCATAAAGTTCACTAAAAACAAAAAACCCCAATTGCCAGAAAAAAGGATTTTAGAGCAAATTGACTCAATAAACACGCTGTCAATGCTTAGAACCGACCTTGACACCATGCTTGCAGCCATACTTTACCTATCTGACGCACCAGAAGAAGAAATCAAAAAAATCTTC
>CAYIJY010000070.1:0-5907 GCA_964363785.1 uncultured archaeon | reverse complement strand
AGGCAGCTTTTGTCAATCCTATTAAACCTTGACCTAATCCTAAAAGAGGCATTTTTTCACCAGCATTATTTATCATGCAATTTTTTTAAATAACATAATCATTCCATTTTACAGTTTAATCCTGTCTGTGCTTCAGGCCCAGTATATGGATTTGCTAAATGGGAATTATATAAGTAAAAATTATTCCAAAAAATAAAGTCTTTAGAAAGTCTTTTTTCAAATTTAGATGAATTTCTTGCATTTTTAAAAAATAAAGGGCATAATAATCTGGAAGGTGTAATAAAATTTTCAAAAAACCTTAGCCATTGGATTAATTGAATGTTTTTTTGTGGTGGTGTGGCTGGTGTTAATAAGTCTGTGTAATAAAATTCCAATATGCTATATACACACCAAACGTATTCTTGTTTTGAAGACGAAGAACTAAAATCATCCTTGGCCATAATTTTATTTGGGCATTTGCTAAAATATGCTAAACCTAATTCTTCAAATTTTTTCAAATACTTTAACAAAATTTTTGGGCTTGCGATGTTGCTTTGTGCGTATGCTTGTGTTTTTGTTAACCTGCCGTTGTTATTTCTTAGGAATTCATAAAATGCTTTTGCAATATTTGGTTTAAACCCTTTTTCATTAAACTTTTCATTTTGCACAAGTTGGTGGTTGAATTTTGTTCTTGAAAAAAATTGAGAAGCAAGAACTAACATTGACTGGTCCCCTGCTCGTAAATAATCTAAATAAGTTAGATGATTTTTCAAAGTAACTTTTAATTGTTCTATTTTATCTGGTCTATCTTTGTCTATTGCATCTATAATGGAACTTCTTTCCATTTTTTCAAGACCTAAGGCTTTGAGTAAATTTTCATCATAACCTCTAATTTCTGCTAAAGTAAAAAAGAAAAAAGTAGAATAAATTTTATGAAAAAATATTGCAAATAATGGGTGTAATTTTTCAGATTGTATTTCTTCTCTTAGTAATATTCTAAATTTATGTTCTTTTTCTCCCCAAATGAAATTGACCATTCTCACTGAGTCATACTTTTTTTTCTCAAAATACCTTTGAAGTTCCTTAAAGGTAAAACTAGAATAATTAAAACAATAAAGGTTTTGAAAAAAATTAGAGGGTTGTTTTTTAGCTATTTCAAGAATTTCCTGTTTTTTTAAAGATGGGGCATTTGCTATAATCGGATACCATCCAGCCTCAGTTTTTACCTTACAAAAAACAGGATACTTGGCTATTTTGGTCTTTTCATCAGTATCAACTGCAGAATAAGATGGAATTGCAATTGAATCAAACTTTTCAAATGCTTCTTTTTGACCAAATATCCATTCTTCCAAAGGTAAAACCTTCTTTTTCATTTTTTCCACCCAAATTGTTATTTTTATATTATATTTTACTATTAGGGTGGATAAATATATATGTTTAACCAAAATTATATTGAAAATAAAAAATTAGAGCAGGAAAAAGGTCGCCCCACCTTTTCCTCTCTAATTTAATAAAAATTTAAATAAAAAAGGTTTGCGGGGGCATTGAGGGGCAGGATTATGATAAAATATGTTAAGCGCAGAAAAAATTGCCCCCAAAGTAGAGAAAAATTCTTTTGTTGTTTCTATTGACATATCTTGGATAAGAGATAGAGGCCAAAAAAATCTAAATGTTGGATTCAAAGAAAAATATTCTGTTGCACTTCAATCAAAAATTGCTAATAAGACCTATTGCTTTGTTAATTCTTATCTGCTTTCAATAATAAAATATTTTAATAGTCATAAACTCACAAAATCAGTTTTTCTAATTGATATACATTGTCTAAATTCATTAATTGAGTTTTTAGATAACCCTGATGAAATAATCAATGGCTTAATTGATTCTCGTTGGAGAAGTTCCAAAAGAAAAAGAAAATTATTTTACTCAAAAATCAGACAGTTTCTTCAAAATCATGAAATCAAAATTTCTTATTCTGTGTTAAAGGTGTTTGAGTGAAAACTATTTATCAAATCATAACTGAAATTGCTGAAAGCAAGAAAGAAATTGAAAAGAAAAAGGTGTCAAAAAATGCAGACTGAAATATTACAAACTCACCCAATAACAATAGAAATTTTTCCGCATTTTTTTGAAAATAGAAAATTATGCAGAAAAGGTAGAAAAAATATTTTTGTTTACCTCAGAAAAGATTGGGTTCAGGGCTGGAATTCAGAAAGAGTCATTTTACAACTAGGGATTAATCCGGAGACACAAATGCCTGTAATCCTCGTTACAATGTTGCCTCAAATAAAGGAATTGGTTTAATGGCCAAAAAGTCCAAAGCATTTCGTTTGTCTTCTAATTCTATCATCTGTTTACAAGAGTTAAAACAGTTGGGTTTTTCTGAAGTTCAAGTTGTTGAATCAGGAATTTGTATAGTCCATGCTATTGAAACAACTAAACGAAAACAGCAATACAGTGTAAACATTCATACTGGTGAGAATTAAATGTCTATTGAAGTTATTTTAACAAAAGAAATTTGGGCTAACAACAAGAAATATTTGGCTGGTGAGATGATTGTTTTTCAAGAAGAAGAAACGATTAAGGCACAACAATTGGTCGAGTCTGGTTCTGGAGAATACGTTGATATTGGAAAAGAATTAAGTAATGCCTTGAAGATCGTTGAAAATAATTTCCCAGATGCTATTTTTGAGACAAAGGTTTTACTTAGTGCAGTAGCTACTTTATTGTTGAAGGATTTGAGTAATCCGATTGGTCTGATTTTTGTTGGAAATCCTTCAAACATTAAAACAACGGTTATTTCATTTGGATATGGGTTAGATGGGATTACTTTTAAGTCTGATGATTTTTCTCCTAAGGCATTTGTTTCCCATGCGACAAATGTTAGTGAGGAAAAACTTGAAGAAATTGATTTATTACCAAAGATAAAAGATAATGTTTTTTTGATTCCTGAGATGGCCCCTGTTTTTTCAAAAAGAAAGGAAGACCTTGTAGAAAATATTGGAATTTTAACAAGAATTTTTGATGGGGAAGGATTAGAACGTGATTCTGGCGCAAGAGGACATAGAGGCTATACTGGAAAATATTTGTTTGTAATGGTTGGTGCAACAACTCCTTTGGGTTGGCATATTTGGGATATACTTGGAAAACTTGGTAACAGATGGCTTTTTTTGAATGTTGAAAGAGAAGAAAAAACTGAAGAAGAATTGATTCAACTTATACAAGATTCAAATTATTTGGCAAAACTTGTTGCTTCAAGGCAAGCAATCCATGTTTTTGTAAAAGATAGGCTTTTTTTTGTACATCCAAGATATTCAATTGATTGGGATAAACAAAAAGACAAAAAACAAGTTCTAAAATATATTGTAAAATCCTGCTCTTTGTTAAGAAAGTTACGTGCTCCGCTTCAGATTTATGAATCCAAAACTTCCAGTGGAATAGACATTGGCTATGAATATTCTGCTCCTTTAATTGAAGGGCCTGAAAGAGTTCTCAATGTGGTGTCCTATCTTGCAAAAGGGCATGCAATAATTCATGGGAGAAATTATTTGACAGAAGAAGAGTTGCCATTAATTTTTAGAGTTGTTTTTTCTTCAATGCCAAAAGACAGGGCAGATTTATTCAAATTGTTGGTGGAATAAAAAGGCGAACTTTTAACAACAGAAATTGAAGAAAAACTAAATGTAAGCAAATCCACTGCAAATAGAATAATGCATACTTTGCGAGTTTTAGGAGTAGCTGATATAGAAAGTGACCAAAGTTCTACTGCTGACTCTGGCAGGAAAGAAAACATAATTACGCTCAAATCAGAGTTCAGATGGGTTTTGGAAGAAAACATTAAAGCGTGGTTATATGGTGGTCAAACAAAACTCTAATACTCCTACAGGGTCATTTTGGTGCAATCAATTTAGATTTTCTTCAATTGATTTCACTAACTGACAATGTACCATACTATCTTGATTTATTTCAAGAAAATGACGTTGTGCATTCTGAATGAGCCTTTGGAGATGTATTTAATTGAATTATAAGAAAAGGAAAATTTTGAAGTTAAAACAAAAATACAGAAGGCTAAAATCATCTTACTTTGAATTAGTCCATGAAATGAGTTCTACAAAGGATTTTTTACTTACACTGCAAGAAGAAGTTAATTTTTTGAGGAAAGAAAATGATAAACTTCAAAAAGAAAAAAATGACTTGAATTTTATATTGGTGGAATGCAAAAGATTAGTCAGGGGAGACTAGTATGGTTTGGCACGATTTGACAAAAAAGTATTCTGTGCAAAAAGGTGATTGGGGTTTTGAGGTGTCAATTGGATATTCGGATAAACTTGGGGCAGAATATCCCTCTTTGGTTTTAACTCGTACTAAGAAAGGCCATCCGCAATTCAAAGAGCAATTATATATTGGTAAAAAGTTTTGGAAAGAATTGTTTTTTGGAATAATCTTGGCGTGTGTGAATGAGTACAAGAAAAAAACGTAAGTTTTTTTCTATTACTTTAAATTAACTTAATTTATTTACGAATTATTATACTGTTTAATGGCTGTCAAAATCTGTCTTTCGTTTTGGCTATTTCCTAAATACTAGGGAAAAGTATTTTGAACTTTTTTTTGGTGCGAAGAAATTGATTTGTTTCTCATTACAATATATTTTGAAAATCAAGTTTTAAGTTAAGGTTAATATTAATGGGAAAATTTACCAAAGTGGTACAATTGCTTGAGCGATATTTGTAAGTGTTTCCAATGGAACATAACTTTCTATTTGATTTATTTGGCTTGGAATATCATATTCACAACTAGCATAAGTTTGTGTTATTGTTTGGGTGTCATTAGACGTTACTGACATTGTGATTATTGTTTGATTTCCTTCTCCAGTTTGTGTATCTAGTTTAATTTTTGTTTTTAATTTCGATACCGAGGGAAAAGCACTGACTTGAATCTGTGGAGTGTTCGATTGGTTACTTTGGTCACTTGCTGTTAAAAGTACTTTCAGATTTTGGGCTTCCTTAGTTCCAAAGTTTTCTATGGTAACGTAAACATTAGATACTTCTCCTTGTCCATGAAATATGTCTATGCCGTGTTGACATCCATCGATTGTCGCTGAGAGTTTTGCTTCAGGAATTTGAACACAAATATTATTTGTACACGTATAACCTGTTGTACAATTTTTTAATTGGTAAATTGACTCATCGCAGCATTCAAAAGGACATATTTTTTTGATACATTGATTTGCGATGCATTCCATGTTTGAAGGGCAATTTTTAAGTTGGTTTGTTGTTCCATCACAACACTCATAAGGGCAATCTGTTGCAACACAAGTATTGTTTATGCAGGTTTTTCCTGCTTGGCATCCTTTATAGTCATACCTTTCAGAATCACAACATTCATATGGGCATATTTCTTTATTTTGTAGATTTGGGGTTTCTTGTTGAAGAGTATTATTTGATTGCATTATTTGTTGGCTTTTGGGGCACAGTGAAGGATTTGAAACTTTATCTCCTGATTCGCACACGTAGATTAGTTCGCCCTGCTGGTTCTGTACACATCCTAATAATGTCAAAAAAATTGTAAGCGCTAATAAAATTGTAGTTTTCATTATTTTAAGTATAAATTTTCAAGTATTTAATAATTGCTAATATGTTGCTAATAGAGTGTTATTAACGATTTATTAGCCTCGAAAAGCACTTTTTCATAATGAGTTTAAAAGACCACAATTTTTTAGTAGATTCAAGCTTTGCCTGCACTTTACTCCATTCAATACCTTTATGGCGCTTTGTGTTTTTCTCAAAACGAGCTTTCAAAGTTTTGAATAATTCTTCGCGTTGTTTTGCTGACAACTCTTTGCCCATATTTGTATGTTAAGAAAACAACTATTTAAAAATTTCTGTTGTACAGATTTTCTTTTAAAGTTTTTTTGGAAGTTAATTTCAAAAC
>CAYIJY010000069.1:0-5935 GCA_964363785.1 uncultured archaeon | reverse complement strand
GACTGACGCTGGCATAAAGCGTTTTTTGGATGACTGGCAAAAAGTCAGGGAAAAAAATTTGGATAAATAAAATTTAGAGTATGTTTAAATGCCTCAAAAGAAATCTGTTGAAGAATTAAAAAAAATCGCAAAAGAATTGCGAAAAGATATTTTAGTAATGACAACTGAAGCTGGCAGTGGCCACCCGACTTCTTCTCTTTCCTGCATTGACATTTTGACTTGTCTTTATTTTAGTGAAATGAATTTTGACGCAAAAAATCCTAGTTTTATTGATCGTGACAGATTCATTATGAGTAAAGGTCATGCTGTGCCTGCACAATATGCTTGTCTTGGTAAAGCTGGTTTTTTTCACCGCGAAGAAATAATGACTTTGCGTAAAATTAATTCCAGATTGCAAGGGCACCCGGATAGGCAAAAGACGCCTGGAATTGAAGTTAGTGGCGGCAGCCTTGGACAGGGTTTGTCTGTTGGCAATGGTATGGCTTTAGCTGGAAAAATTGATAAAAAAAATTTTCGTGTTTATGTTTTGATGGGTGATGGCGAACAGCAAGAGGGGCAGATCTGGGAGGCTGCAATGAGTGGCTCTAATTTTAAGCTTGATAATGTTTGTGGAATAATTGACTTAAATGGAATTCAAAATGATGAGTGGGTTGAAAAAGAAAAATCAATCCAGCCAATTGCTGACAAGTGGAGAGCATTCAATTGGAATGTAATTGAAATTGATGGGCATAACTTTGAACAAATTTTATCGGCATTAGACAAAGCTAGAATGACAAAAGGAAAGCCTACTTTGATTATTGCAAAGACAATCAAGGGAAAGGGCGTTTCTTTTATCACTGACAATCCTGACATGCATGGCGTTGCGGTAAAGAAAGAGGATTTGCAAAAAGCGTTAAACGAAGTGGAGGCGATGAAGTGAATCCACAAAAGGGCGAATTGATTGCCACACGCGAAGGTTATGGTGATGGAATAGTTGAAGTTGGTGAAAAATACAAAAATGCAGTTGTGCTTGATGCTGATTTAGCTAAGTCTACTAGAAGCCTAAAGTTTGGTAAAAAGTTTCCGGATAGATTTTTTTATGTTGGAATTAATGAGGCAGATTTAATTGGCATGGCTGCGGGACTTGCTTTATCTGGAAAGATTGCTTTTGCAAGTTCTTTTGCTGCATTTGTCACTAATCGTTGTTATGATCAGATAAAAATGAGTGTTGCTTATTCTGGGGCTAATGTAAAGATTATTGGAAGTCATGGCGGAATAATTACTGGGCAGGATGGCCCTTCTGCACAATCTATTCTTGATGTTTCTATTATGAGGACAATGCCTGGCATGGCTGTTATTGTTCCGGCTGATTATTATGAGACAAAACAAGCTACTTTGGCTATTGCTGAACACATTGGTGCTTGTTATTTGAGGACTACTCGTGAGGGTGTTCCTGTTTTGTTTGATGATAATCATAAATTTGAAATTGGAAAAGCACAGGTGCTGGAAGATGGAAAAGATGTTTCTTTGATTGCTTGTGGTCCAATGGTTGCACAGGCTTTGCAGGCAAAAAAATTGTTGAATGAGAAAAGAATTTCATGCTCTGTGATTAACATGCCTACAATCAAGCCAATTGATTATAAGGCAATTGTAAAAGCTGCAATGAATTCTAATTTGATTGTGGCTTGTGAAGATCATTCAATTATTGGCGGTTTGGGTTCTGCTGTGGCTGAAGTTTTGAGTGAAAAAAAACCAACTAAGCTGGTTAGGGTTGGTGTGAATGATGTGTTTTCTGAGTCTGGAAAACCAACTGAGCTTTACCAGAAATATGGTTTGGATTCAAAGTCAATTGTAAAAAAAGTTGAAGTTTCGTTAAAAGAAACAAATTAAAGTTTTTTTATTTTATTTTCTGAGGAACGGTTTTTTTTTATGCGTCTTGTTTTGGTTAGGCATGGTGAAACAACTTGGAATGCAATTGGCAGGATACAGGGAAGGACTGATACAATTCTTTCTGAAAAGGGAATATTGCAGGCTAAGGGAATAGCTAAAATGCTTTCAAGTGAAAAGCCAGTGAAAATTTATTCAAGCACACTTAAGCGTGCAGTTGATACGGCTCAGATAATTGCAAAAGAACATGGCATGAAAGTGGAAAAACGCCATGAATTAGATGAAATCAATTACGGGATTTTTGAAGGCAAGACATTTACTGAAATAGAGGATGACCCAGTGCTTGGTGGCTTATGGAATGAAAGGAGAAAGGACAAGTATAATTTTAAGCCGCAAAATGGCGAGTCTTTTGTTGAAATGGATGAAAATCGTGTATCGCCTTTTGTGCAAAAAGTCATTTCGGATTTTTTCAAAAAAACTGTTGTTATTGTTGCCCATAGTGGCACTAACCGCTTGATTGCAGGCAATTGCCTTCACTTGCCAAAAGACAAGATGGTTAACATTTGGCAGCCAAACGAATGCGTGTATTTCATTGATTGTGACGAAAAAAAGTGTTATTACAGCCATCAATTGGTTGGGTCAAAGGAACCAAAAAACGGTTATTTGACTGTGCATGATATACAAAAATGGGGCGAATTATTCAAATAAATTTTAATTTAAAGCTAATTGACAATTATTTATGAATCACGGGGTCGTAGCATAACCTGGCAGTGCGGCTGGCTCCAGAGAACCCCTGCGCGAGTTCACGGCGCGGGCGCTTTCAGCAAGCCCATTAAGGCTAAAAAAAAAGCGGAAATTTGGAGTTACCAGCGGATTCGGGTTCAACTCCCGCCGACCCCAATTTTATTTAAAAGTACTCTTGCCAAGCCTTGATTTCTAGGTCTTCTATTTTTTTTGTATGAATGGCATCCAAGAAGGCCTTTGCAACCTGTAAATTAGTTATGAGCGGAACGTTAAAGTCAATTGTCGCGCGGCGCAAGTCATAGTTTTTATCCAAGTTAATTTGCTTTAACGGATTTGGTAGATTTACAACTAAATCAATTTTTTTGTTTTTTAATTGCGTGTAAAGATTTGGTTTTGCTTTTTCATCAAGCTTGTGAATTAACTTGCATTTAATGTTGTGGAAGCGAAAGAACTTATAAGTGTCATCTGTACAAAAAAAATTGTATTTCTCGTGCAGTAAACGAAGCTCATTTAAGAGTTTGAACCGGTTTTCATCCCCCGACACACTGACTACAATGTTTTGTTTTGGTATTGTCATGCCGGTTGCAATCACTGCTTTTAGGAATGCATCATCAAAGTCTGAACCGATGCAGCCAACTTCGCCTGTTGATACCATTTCTACTCCGCTTGTTGGGTCAGCGCCTTTTAGTCTTCCAAAAGAAAATTGCGGTGCTTTTATTCCAACTATTTCAAGTTCAGCAAGAGAATTTTTTTCAGTAATTTTGTGGCCCATGATTGCTTTTGTGGCCAAGAATGCAAAGTTTTTTCCAGTCACTTTTGAAATGAATGGGAAAGAGCGTGAAGCACGTAAGTTACATTCAATTACTTTGATTTCATTGTTTTTTGCAATGAACTGGATGTTAAATGGTCCGGAAATCTCTAGTGCCTTTGCAAGTTTTTTTGTAATCTCTTTTATTTTTCTCACTGTTTCATAATAAGTTCGTTGAGGAGGAGTAACAAGTGTTGCATCGCCCGAATGGATTCCTGCATTCTCTACATGTTCACTTATTTGAAAGGTAAATAATTCTCCTTTTGAGGCTACAGCGTCAATTTCTATTTCTCTTGCGTTTAAAATAAACTTTGAAATCACAACTGGATATTCTTTTGAGAGTGAAGTCGCTTTTTTTAAGTAGTCTTTTAGGTCGCGTGGATTGAATGCAACATTCATTGCTGAACCACTTAGAACATAAGATGGCCGCACAAGTACGGGGTAACCTGTTTTTTTTGCAAACTTTAAGACTTCTTTTTCGTTTGCAACTTCTGCCCATTGTGGCTGTGAAACACCTAACGAGTCGCAAAGTGAGGAAAATTTGTGCCTGTTTTCTGCTTTATCGATGTTTTGCGGTGAAGTTCCCAAAATTTTTGCGCCCTGCATATCAAGCTTTAGGGCTAAATTGTTTGGGATTTGCCCGCCCATCGAGACGATTATTCCAAGTGGATTTTCTTTCTCATAAATGTCAAGCACTGTCTCCAATGAAAGTTCATCAAAGTAAAGTTTGTCGCACATGTCATAGTCTGTTGAAACAGTTTCTGGATTGTAGTTAATCATTATTGTTTTGTGCCCTTCTTTTGAAAGCTCTTGCACTGCACTCACGCAACACCAGTCAAACTCTACACTGCTTCCGATTCTGTATGCGCCTGAACCTAAAACAATTACTTGGTTTTTGTCATTAAAATCCAAGTCATCTTCAATTGCATTGTAGGTCAAGTAAAGATAATTTGTTTTTGCCGGAAACTCTGCAGCCAGTGTGTCAATTTGTTTTACAAATGGCGTCAAACCAAATTCTTTTCTTTTACTACGGACTGCTATCTCTGAATTTTCTTTTAACAGGACTGCTATTTGCTTGTCAGAAAAACCCATTTTTTTTGCTTGGGCAAATAATTCTTTTGAAATGTCTTGCAAGGAATGTTTTTGAAGTTCTTCCATTAGTTTTACTACATTTAAAATTTTTTCAATGAACCATTTGTCTATTCCGGTGACTTTGGAGATTTTTTGCACGCTTTGCCCTTGGATTAAAGAATTTACAACTGCAAATACTCTTTGATCTGATGGGTGTTTTAGTTCATGGAATAGTTTTTTGAAGTACATTTTGTTTCCAACCAAGCCATACACTCCAATTTGGAGCATCCGTAAGGCCTTTTGCATTGCTTCTTCGAATGTTTTTCCTATTGCCATTACTTCGCCTACGCTTTTCATTTCAGATCCAATTTGCCGTGAAACATTCCTGAATTTTTGTAAATCCCAGCGAGGAATCTTAACTACAACGTAATCAAGTGCTGGCTCGAAAAAAGAACTGGTTTTTTTTGTGATTGAATTTTGCAGTTCAGCCAAGCTATAGCCTAGTGCCAGTTTGGCTGCAACAAATGCCAAAGGATAACCAGTTGCTTTAGAGGCTAAAGCAGAACTTCTTGAAAGTCGTGCATTGACTTCAATTATTCTGTAATCCATTGACTTTGGGTTAAGTGCGTATTGTATGTTGCATTCGCCTACAATGTTTAAGTGCCTGATTACTTTGATTGCTATTTCGCGCAAGAAATGATATTCTTTGTTTGTCAGTGTTTGTGATGGTGCAACTACAATGCTTTCACCAGTGTGTATTCCAAGCGGGTCAAAGTTTTCCATGTTGCAAACAGTAATGCAGTTATCGTGAATGTCTCTGACTACTTCGTATTCAATTTCTTTCCAGCCCCACAAGTATTCTTCGACTAAGATTTGTTTTGTGTGAAAGAATGCTTTTTCAACGAGTTGTTCAAAATCTTTTTCATTTTCTGCAAACCCTGAGCCTTTTCCACCTAACGCAAATGCACCCCTAATCATTACGGGGTAACCAATTTTTTTTGCAGCAACCAATGCTTGTTTTTTGCTTGAAACTGCAAAACTTTTTGGAGTCTTTGCGTCAATTAAAGCTAGTTCTTTTTTGAAGAGTTCACGGTCTTCTGTTTTTTTTATTGCCAAGACTTGTGTTCCAAGGACTTTTACATTGTGTTTTTCTAGTATGCCTTTGTCCTCAAGCTCTACTCCGCAATTTAATGCTGTTTGCCCCCCAAATGAAAGCATTATTCCGTCTGGTTTTTCTTTTTCAATTACTTTTTCAACAAAAAATGTGTCAATTGGCAAAAAATATACTTTGTCAGCAAAACCCCAGGATGTCTGCACAGTAGCAATGTTTGGATTAATTACAATTACTTCAATCTTTTCTTCTTTTAGGGCTTTGATTGCTTGGCTTCCAGAGTAATCAAATTCTCCAGCTTGCCCTATTTGTATTGCTCCGCTTCCAAGGAGTAA
>CAYIJY010000068.1:0-5969 GCA_964363785.1 uncultured archaeon | reverse complement strand
TTCTCCTTTTCCTTCAAGGCTTGGCGGTCGTCCTTCTAATCTAATCCAGTGTTTTAGGGGCAAACTTAGTTCTGCTGTGTCTTCAATTGTAATTATTCTTTCGTAGGGTGGAATGAATGCTGCAAGTGAGTTTAGTGTCGTGGTTTTTCCAGAGCCGGTTCCTCCTGAAATCAGGATGTTAGCGGGTTTTTCTCTAAATCCATCAACTGCCCCCCAAAAGAATGCAGCCAAATAAGAGTTGACTGTGTTATTTGTTATAAGGTCAAGGATTGTAAATGGGTCTTTTTTGAATTTCCTGATTGTTAAGGTGGAGCCGTCAACGGATGCTGGTGGGATTGTTGAGTTTACACGGCTTCCATCCGCAAGCCTTGCATCAAGCATTGGAGAGCTGATGTCTACACGTCGCCCAACCTGTCTTGCAATTTTGTTTACAAGGTCAACTATTTCTTGGTCTGAAAAGAACTCTATATTGGAAATCATCATGTCGTATTTTCTGTGGAAAACATAAACTGGTTTTTTTGAGCCTATGACCATTATTTCTTCAATTTGGTCATCGTTAATCATTGGGTCAATTAATCCAAATCCAACCATTTCTCTGACAACTGCTTCGGCGTAGAATTCAAATCGTCTGCTTGATATTTTTAGTTGGGGTGAATTTTGCAGTATTTCCATGATTTTTTGAAAATAAGCGTTTTTTCTTTCCTGCGGGTCTCTTATTCTGTAAGGCGAGACTGTGATTATTCTTGTTGCGGCTTCTTTTATTGTGTTTATGATTGTTTTTTCAGAGGCTGTTGCGTTTATTGTGGACGCATAGTACATTAACAGGTCTTCTTTTGGAATCCGGTAAATTTTTGTGTCACCGTAAGAGTCAATTAGTTTCCAGTTTTTGATTTCTGCTTCGGCTGACTGGTACTTGCTAACCATTGATTCCTGTGGTGAATCCTGCAGGGGTTGCACTTGTTTTGTTTCTTTTTTGATTGAAAGGCCTTTTAGTTTTTCTTCCAGTTTTTGCATTGTTTCTTTGTCAAATTTTTTTTCTGGTTCGGCCTTGATTTCTTTTTTTTCAAACGGGTCCTTGATTTGTTTTGCCGGTTCTTCTGGTTGTGATTGCTGCTGTATTGCCTTGCTTTTCTTGTTCTTCATTTGCTCTATTAATTCGTCCATGTAAGTCGGCATACTGGTACTATCAATGGCTCTTCTTATTATTAATATTATGCCGTTTGTTGTTTTTTTCAAAAAATAATTCGCAATTTTTAATTTGTTTTAGTATGGTTTTTGCTGCAGAATTTCTTGAACAAACTTGTCTGCCTTGACATCAAATGTTACTTTGCCGTTTCGGTCGCGCACAGAAATAGTTTGTTTTTGCTCTTCTTTCTCGCCAACAGTAAGTATGTATGGTGTTTTTTGTAGTTGTGCATCGCGGACTTTGTACGAGACTGTTTCTTGGCGCAAATCCATTTCAGCGCGTATTCCTTTTTGCATTAGTTCTTGGTAAACTTTTTTGCAGTACTCTTCATATTTTTCGCTGACTGGAAATATTTTTGCCTGAACTGGCGCAAGCCATACTGGAAAGTTCCCTGAATATTGTTCAATTAAAAGCCCAATGAATCTTTCAAGGCTTCCAAGTATTGCTATATGAATCATTACTGGTGTGTGTGGCTTGTCATCTTGCCCAATGTATTCTGCTTCGAATCTTTTTGGCATTTGAAAATCAAGTTGTATTGTTGCAAGCTGCCAGTTTCTGCCAAGTGCGTCTTCCACGTCAACGTCTATTTTTGGGCCGTAAAATGCGCCTTCACCTTTTTTGACTTCGAATTCCAGTTTGCTTTTCTTTAGTGCGCTTGAAAGTGCATCTTCTGCTGTGTCCCAGAGTTTTTCTTCTCCCATAAAGTCTTTTGGGCGTGTTGATAATTTTGCGCGAAAATTCATTTGGAATGTTTTTTGGTAAACGTGTTTTATAAAATCAAGCAGGTCAATGATTTCTTTTTCTATTTGTTCCTGCGTGCAAAAAGTGTGCGAGTCATCCTGCTGGAATTTTCTTACACGTGTCAGTCCGCCAAGCACTCCGTGCAGTTCGTTTCTGTGAAGTGCTCCAAAGTCAGCAACCCTTAATGGCAAGTCGCGGTAAGAGTGTCTTTTTGATTTGTACATTAAGACATGGCTTGGGCAGTTCATTGCTTTTAATGCAAAGTCCTGTTCGTCTATTTTGAGTGTGAACATGTTTTCGCGGTAGTGCTGCCAGTGCCCTGATGTTTCCCAAAGTTTTTTGTTAAACAATTGCGGTGTAATTATTTCTTGGAATCCGCGTTTTCTGTATTCTGTTCTAATGAAGTTGACTAGTTCGTTAAATATTGCTGTTCCTTTTGGCAAAAAGAATGCGGCGCCCGGTGAGTACTCGTGGAACATAAACAATTCAAGTTCTTGTCCGAGTTTTCTGTGGTCTCTTTTTTCTGTTTCTTCTTTTACTTTTAAGTGTTCTTCAAGTATTTTTTGTTGTGGGAATGCTATTCCGTATATTCGCTGTAGCATTTTGTTTTTTTCTGATCCTCGCCAGTATGCTCCTGCGGTTTTTGTGAGTTTGAATGCTTTTATTTTGCTTGTGTCTTCAATGTGACCGCCTTTACAAAGGTCAAAGAATTTTCCAGTGGAGTAAATAGTGAGTTTTTTTCCTTGTTCAGAGAACTCGTTTATGAGTTCTTGTTTGTACTTGTTTTTTTCAAATAACTTCAGCGCTTCTTGTTTTGTGATTTCTTTTCTTTTTGTTTTTTCTTTTTTTGAAATTATTTGAATCATTTTTTTTTCTATTTTTTCAAGGTCTTCTTTTGTGAATGGTGTTTGGACGTCAAAGTCATAATAATATCCGTCTTCGATTGGCGGGCCGATTGTTGGTTGTGCATCTGGAAAAAGTTCCTGCACTGCTTCGTTTAGAACGTGTGCTGTTGTATGCCAGAATGCTTTTTTTCCATCAATGTCATTCCATGTCAATACACGAAAGTCCCCGTTTTCTTCAAGTGGCATGTCAAGTTCAAGTGTTTTTCCGTTCAATTGCACTGCAAGTGCGTCTTGTGCAAGGCGGCTTCCAATGCTTTGCGCTACTTTTAGCCCTGTGGTGCCTTTGTCAAATTCTTTTTTTTTGCCGTCAGGAAAAACCAGTTCGATTTTTTGTTTCATTTTCATTCACTTTTTGTACTTTGTAAATTGTGCAAGCAAGGCTTCTAATTGTATTCGTTCATTTGCGCCTTCAACAAGCCGAAAATTGTATTCGCCAATAACGTCAACTAATTCTACTTTTGTTTTTAGCGGGAGTTCATTTTCATCAAAGTCAATCATTTCCTTGTAGAGTTGTGTGATTACGTCTTCGCCGCTCATGCCGTAAGTATACAGCAGGTAATCAAGTTTTTCGCGTGCTTCAAGGAATTTGCCGTTTAATCCAAGTGTAATCATTTCTTTTATTTCATGCGGTTTTGCCTTGCTTGCAACTGCATAAACGTTTTCTTCTGCGACTTTTTTGTCAGTTGCACTGCATGCTTGAAGAATGTTGATTGCTTTTCGAAGGTCACCGTCAGCAACATAAACAATTGCTTCAAGTCCTTTTTTGTCAATTGTAATGCCTTCTTTTTTTGAGATTTCAACAAGTGTGGCTTCAATGTCTTTTCCAAGCAAGTTTTTGAAACGAAAAACAACGCATCTGCTTTGTATTGGTTCAAGTATTTTTGATGAATAATTGCAGCTTAGGATAAACCTGCATGTTTTTGAGTATTTTTCCATTGTTCTTCTCAATGCTTGTTGTGCGTCATTTGTGAGTGCGTCTGATTCGTCTAAAAAAATTATTTTGAATGAAGAGTCAAATGCTAGTGTGCGTGCAAAATCTTTAATTTGTCCGCGTACAACATCAATTCCTCGTTCGTCACTTGCATTTAGCTCTAAAAAGTTTTGTTCAAAGTTTTTTCCAAATAGTTCGCGTGCAAGTGAAATTGCGGTTGATGTTTTTCCTATTCCTGCTCGGCCTGAAAAAAGGAGGTTTGGCACGTTTTTGTTTTTTACGTAGCTTTGCAGTCTTGAAGTTATTTCAAAGTGGCCTGTAACGTCCTTAAGTGTTTGTGGTCTGTATTTTTCAATCCAAGGCAAATGCGAGTCCAAATTAGTTCACCAGTCTAAAAGTTCTTTGCCTTCTAAGTTGTTTTAAATGTTTATCGTGAAAAACGCCCTTTTGTCTTGTTTTTAAATTTTTATTGCTTTAAAGAATGATATTGGTTTTATGAGTTCAAAGGGTATTTGGCAAAAAATTCTTTTCATTTTTTTGCTTTCTTACGTTATTTTGTATTTGCTTTCAGCATTTAATGACTTGACCGGCTTTAGCGGCTGGGGTCTTACTTTGGATATCTTTCGTATTGACTACCTTTATTATTTAATGCCGATTCCTGGTTTTTTCATAATCTTTTTTTTGATTGACTGGATTGAGGATTTTTTCCAGACCAAGTTTACCAGAACGCCATGGTTTCCAGTTTCTTTTTTTGTTTTAGGTTTAATTGCGTTTTAC
Organism: uncultured archaeon; assembly: GCA_964363785.1. Lineage (GTDB taxonomy): Archaea > Iainarchaeota > Iainarchaeia > Iainarchaeales > GW2011-AR10 > JACQJF01. Next base: position 1,429 of record CAYIJY010000068.1, on the reverse strand, counting down.
ATTGCAATTTTTTGGTATTTTTGCAATCTTTTAAGCATTAATGATGCAAGTTTTTGCAGTCCAGCAGGCTCTTCAAATACACTTAATTTTTTGTCTGCAGTTGTCCCAAGCCAAAATGTCTTGATTAGTTTTTTGTCCACCTCGCTGCCTGGTTTTCTTTCGGGTTTTTTTTCATCTCTTTTAAGCACTAATTTTGTAAAGTTTTTCATTGAAAGCGCCTACATAATTTTTTTGCTTGCAGGCATATTTGGTTGGGCGGCCAAACTGGTTTATTTTAAGCTTGAAGGCAAGCATAAATGATTTTTTTTGGTCAAAAAAACCCTTTTTTTGACTTTTTAATGTTCAATGTTTTAATACATTTCTAAACAAGTTTTTTTCATGCTGATAAATTTCAAAAAATCCCTTAGGTTTTACTTAGAAAACATCTCTGGCGTGCTTGGTTTTGCGCTTTTGTTTATTTTTGTGGTCTTTTTCCTTGGCTTTAACAGTGTTTTTGTTTCAAGCGGCTCAATGTTTTTGGATTATTTGTCGATTGAGAAGTCTTCGCAAAGTTTTTTGCTTTTTTTGATCGGGTTTTTGGCTTATCTTTTCTTTTACTCGGCTTTTGTGGTCTTAATGGTTTTTTCAATCAGGAATTACCTAAGCACTGTAAAGCTTAATTATTACATTACGGATAAGATACGAAAGTTTGCACTTAAGTACTTTGTTTTTTTGCTTGTGTTTTCAGTCTTGTCTTATGCTGTAATTTATTTGTTTTCAGTTGTCCTTGGCTTAAAGTTTTTGGGTTTTTTATTGTTGGCGGTTTTCTTTTGCTTTTTTTTGTTTTTGCCTCAATCAATAGTCATTGATGAGGAGAGTTTATTTTCTTCAATTCAGAACAATCTTGAGTTTTCAAGAAAGAATCCTCGCAGGGTTTTTGCAGTTTTCTTTTCAAGTCTAGTATTTTTTTATTTTGTGGTTTTGCTTGAGTTTGTGCTTAATTACTTTTTTGTGCCTGGGGAATTTGTTTCAATGTTGATTGTTGTGTTGTTTATTATTCCATTTATGGAAGTTCTAAAGACTGTTTATTACATGGAGAAATTCGGGCTTGTTAAACGGACTTCACTTGCTTTTTCCTAAGTATCTGCATGCATATGCTTTTTTAGAAAAAATTTCTTCCACTTCATCAGGTGTCTTTGTAATGCAGTTTGCCTGGATGCTGTTTTTCAAAAATATTTTTTTCTCTTCATTTTCAAGCAGGTCTTTTTCGTGGACGTGTGCAGTCCATTTTGTTTCATTTGCGTGAAAAACTATTGTGTTTTCTTTAAAGCAATTTTTTATTTCCGTTAAAAAATCTTCAATGTTTTCTTTTGGGTTTTGAGTGAATGTTTTTTTTGTAAAATTAATTGCCGCAATATTTTCGCTTTTTTTTTGCGGGTCCTTTTTTTCT
>CAYIJY010000067.1:0-6000 GCA_964363785.1 uncultured archaeon | reverse complement strand
AACCTGAGTCATTCCGATTGCTCCAGATGAATTATGGAATATTATTGTGTTGTTGTTAATGTTTGAGAGTCCTGAATTGGTGGCAAAGTATATTCCTCTGGAGAGTCCTGAACCTGGACCTGAAATTATGTTATTTTGGATTGTTGAACGTGCATTTAATCGTATTCCATTGTTTGATAAGTTTTGTCCTGTAACGTTTATCCTGCAGTTTTGAATTGTTATTGGGCTATTGGCTTGAATTCCTGATGGTGAACTAATGAAATGGTCCCTGCAGTCAAGTGTTGACATTGGGCCGATAAATGAAGGGCTTAGACAATTTCCACTTGATCCGCTTAAATCATTTGCAAGTAAGTATGTTTCGTTTGGTGCCCAGCCTGTTACGTCTGGTTCAGTGTTTGCTGGAGTGAGTGTTCCGCATGAAAAAATAACTATTTCGTCATCACAGGAGTCTCCAACATCATCGTCATCAGTGTCTCCTTGGGTTGGGTTTGGGGCATTTACGCAGTTGTCATTGTTGTCTGGAATACCGTCTCCGTCAGTGTCTGGTTGGCATGCAGGGCAATTTCCTCCGCAGTCAACGCCAGTTTCGCTTCCATTTTGTTGTCCGTCATTGCAAGTTGGGCCATTTCCGCCGCCTCCACCAGTGCCACTTCCTTCACCACCTGGCGTATTGTCTTCGAGTTCGCAGTCGTTATTTGGGCAAAGGGTTTGGGTTGGTCCTGCCATAAAGTCAAATATGTAGAGGAATATTACTGCCATAGCTATGACTGCAATCAGTACTTCAACTATAGTGAAAATTGTTCTATTCACGTCAATACTCCCCTAAACACTAGTTCTGTGAATAGGTAGTAGCTTGTAAACAAAAGCACAGTGTATATTAAGAATCCTGTAAGCAGGTTTGAGTACACTGTTTTTGCGATTTGAACTTTGTCTGTCCCGTAATTAATGTTTGAAAGGAAAACTGACAATATGAGTGTTGTCTGTGCAAGGTAAATTCCAACAATCAATGCAAGTACAGTTGGAGGTATTATGGCGGTAATGTCAACGAGTTGCAGGTCTATTGAGGCTGTTCCTACGCTTGCAAGTATGCTGTTTATTTGTTGTTTTATGAATTCAAGGCTCATTACGATTGCAACGGACATTATTGTTGCTGCAACAGCCAAGAGGGGCGCCATTACTTTTACTGTAATGTCTACTAGGCTGCTTGTTTCAACAAGCAGTGTTTGTATGTAAAGATCCAGTTTGTAGACGCTGAGTGTTTGTGTTCGAATCATTCTTGCGCTTTTTGCTGCGCTTTTTTGGTCTATTTCTGTGAATAAAATAATTTTTTTGAGGGTGGCAATCATTCTCATTGACGGGCTTAAGGCCAGCACATGTTTGTCCATTATGTCCCGTAATGTCATTTTTGTCTTGAACACTAATTGCTTTATTTTTTCAAGCATGTCTGTTGTTGGGTGTTTTGGAAAACCGTGCCGCCTGTAGTCTTCCTGAATATCATCAAGTGTGCTTTCAATTGAGCGGTTTAGTGACAAGTAAGTGGCTAAGATTGAGATAAAGTGTGGTATGTCTTCTTCGATCTCGCGTGCTTTGTTCCAAAGTTTTTCATGCCTGTTATAGTAAAAGAATGAAAATAGTCCTGCTGAGAGGAATATTCCAAATATGCACATCCAGATGTTGATTATTGCTTCTGTTGAGTATTCTCTTGCGATTGTTGAAGTGTTTTCCAGGTTGATTGTGCTTATGTGCCATACTGCGGGCAAACTCAAAAAGAATAAGATTGCAACTATAAAGACATAGAATATTCTTGGTGTTTTTTGGTAGCTTGGTGAGTGCTCTATGTTTATTGTGTTTACTTGTATTCTGTTTGTTGCAAAGTCAAATGCAAGCACAAGTAAAATTGCAGGGAAGAAGATGTTGTAAATAAAAATCAATATTGGCATGTTGAGTATTCCTGGCAAAAATATTGTGATTAATGGCAGCAAAATCAGGCTCATCATTGGCAGCATTACTCCGACAGAGATTAGTGTTTTTGTTTTGTTTGAGAGTTTTTCTGTGAATTTTTTTCCGCTGTCATAATAATATTGTATGACTGTGTCGATTACTTCGTTTATGATTTCTTCTCTTACTTCTGGCAGACTCATTGAGGCTGTTTCAAGCAGGTTAAGTCCTTTTACGAATTCTGGGTTTATTTTTAGCCAAAGGGGCATGTATTCTTCGAATGCTTCTCCTAAAGTGAGGTATTCTTTTTTTTCTATTTTTTCTTTTATTTGTTTTAACTGGTTTCCAAGTGTTCCGGGTATTACTTCGCTTGTGTAAAAGACTGCGGCTTCCATGCTTGTGTTCAGCGAAATGTAGTTTGAAAGTTCAAGTATGACTTGCAGCATTTCGTCCCTAAAACTGATTATTCTTTGCGTGTAGTAAATTGATGTAACATAAATGTATGCTGTTGTTGCGATTAATATTCCAAAGAAAACAAGCACTAGTGAAACAATTGGAATTATGAGGTAAAGCAGTGCTGCTGCAAAAAAGAATACGCCAAGTACAACAAGTATTCCACTGATTATTTCTGCGCTTGTGTACGGGAATTCAATCAGCATTAGTTTTTGGTCCAGTGACTCTATTTTTGGAAATATCTTGAATTTTTTCCCGTTTTTGTATATGAATTCAAAGTACATTTGACTAAAAACCTCTTACTGGATTTTAATTTTAAACTAAACTTTATTTTTTTGCCATTTTTTGCAGTTCTTCGCTGAATTTTTTCTTGAATTGCTCTTCTTTTTCGCTTGATTCCATTGGATTTAGCTTGTCAAACAATCCTGTAAAAATCGTGTTTGAGTCAACATTGTTTTGTGCTTCAAGTGCGCCTTGGACATTTTTTAGTGTGTTTAAGAATTCTTTTTTTGCCCAGGCCCTGAGTTTTATTTCTTTTAGTACGTCATCGTATGACTTGTAGCCTGTGGTCATTTTGAGTATTTCTTTTATGAATGCGCTTTTTCCTGTCAGTAATTCTTTTGTTGGCTCAAGGTCATCTGTTTGGGGGTTGTAAACCAAGAGTTCTTGGAATAATGGCTTGTCTTCCCAGTCTTTTAGTACTTCTGTTACACTTAGCACTCTTCTCATTCTGTGTAAGCCGCTTGGGCTTTTGATTTGATTTACGATTACAATTAAGTCTGTGACCTTAAAGCTTCCTTTTGGTACGCCCAAGTCATTTACTACTCTGTCGTATACTCCATATGGGTTGTCTGCGTGGACTGTTCCTGCAACTGTGTTTGACATTGCTCCAACCCTCATTGCTTCGTACAAGACTTTTGCTTCTGTTGACCTGATTTCTCCAACTACAAGTACACTGTCTCCAAGCCTTAGTGATGTTCTTAGTCCTTTGTCAAACTCTATTTCAAGTCCTGAAATCATTAATGAACTTCTGACTTTTAGCGCAAGCAAGTCATAACCCATTGCCTTGAATGAGTCAACGGGCAGTTCTTGTGTGTCTTCAATTGTAATTATCCTGTATTTTTGGAGAACTTCAAGTAGTAATGAGCCAAGTAATGCTGTTTTTCCTGATCCTCTTGGCCCTGCTACAAGGAATGTTCTTCCGTGTGCTATTGCAAATGACATTAGGCCGCCAAACCAGTCGTTTATCATTTTGTTTTGCATAAAGAGTGGCACGGTCCATGGTTTTTCCCTGTGCTTTCTGATTGAATAACCTATTCCATGGATGGAGAATGGTTGTATGACTGCTGCGACCCTTGCCCTTTGGTTTCCAATGATTAATTCGCCGTCTAATTGTGGCTGGGCTTTGTTTAATGGTCTTCCTGAATTAATTTTTAGGTAAGTTGCCAAGTAATTTAGAAAATCAATTGAAGGGAAAATGTTTGTCCTGCATTCTTCAAATTCTTCGTGAACAATTGAGAAACTGTTTTGGAATTCTGGCGGGTTAATGTTTATTTCCTGCACCTGCGGGTCAGAAAGCAGGTAGTATAGTATTCCGTGTTCTTTTATCCAGATTTTTAGGAGTTCGTCAGTGAAATCATTCTCCTCAAATTTTTTATGCAGCATGAAAAGCTGGTCTAGGTTTTGTTTTAGGTTTGGTATTTCCATGACGTAAGTTGGCTGTAGTTTTCCTTCTTCTTGTACAATTTGTACTGTTGCGTTTTGCACGGAGTAAGTTTTTACAGTCTCGCCAACAATTGGCTGTATTAGTGTGTCCAAAAAAAACGGGTAAATCACTATTTTGTTTTGCTGCATGTATTGTTGCTTTACAAAAACTTTCCCTTTATAGACTATCAACTCAAGTTCTTCGTTTGGTTTGACACAGGCTTTGCATTGCGGGTGTTCTACGTCTGATAATCCGTCACAATTTTCACAGTCCCGAATTACGTACTTCATGTTTGTTCCTCAGTTTCTGTGTCTGTAAATTGTGCTGTTACTTCTTTTCTTAATTCTCCAATTCGAAGGTCAAGTGTAATTCCAAATGCGCTTTTGATTATTTCTTCCTGTGTTTTTACTCTTTTTCTTATGCTTTCAATGTTTTCAATTATGTTTATCATCAGGTTTTTGTCATCAAGTCTGCTTGATATCCCTACTTCTTCTTCTAATCCCTTTATTTTTTCTGCTATTGCAATTAGGTCATTTTTCATTTCTTCGGTTAGAATGCCTTTTCTTGTTTCTTCTATGTCTTTATAGATTTCTTTAATTGTCTCTGAGTAAAATATTACTCTTGTGGTTTCTGTATTTATTTGTTTTTCGAATGCAGCAAGCATTTGCATTCCTGTTTTAGAGTTTAGTCTTCGTTGCCCGTTTGAGAGAAAGTCAATCAGGTTTTGTATTCGGGAAATAATGATGTTTAATTGTGCATTTAGGTAGCGGAACCTTTCTAGTGTGTCAATGTCTCCTTTGTACTTGTATGTTGTGAATTCTTTTTTTTGTATGTCAAATGTTTTTGCCATGTCTATTTTTTCGTCTTTGAATAAGTTCATGCTGCCAAACCCGTAAAACTAATTTTTTTTTAAATAAATTATTTTTTGAAAATGTTTTTGATTGACTGGATTATTCCGTCAAAGAATCCCTGCTTTGGTGTTTGTTGTTCTGCCTGCATTGTTCCTTCTGTTTTTTGCAGTTGTTGTGGTGTTATCCCTTTTAGGTCAAGGTATTGCTGCAGGTCGCGGTCAATAAAGTTTTCAATGTTTGACACGTGCTTGTCAAGCCCCTGTACAATGTCAACTAATTCCATTAAGATTTTGTGTGTTTTTGAGCCGCTGTATTGCTTGATCAGGTTTTCAAGGTAGTTTACGCGTGTTTTTAGGTTGTCAACTGCAGCCGTTGATATTCCGCCGCGTATTTCTTTTTTGACTAAATCTAGTTCTCTTTTAATGTCCCTTATGTTTGTTGCAATAAGGTTCATTTTTGAAGTGTTGTCCTGGATTGCGCGCTCAAGGTTTGATAGTCTTGCAAGTCCACTTTCTGCTTCAACAAGTGGTATTCCTATTTCTACTGTTTTTTCAAGTGACTCAAGGCGTGAATTAATTGTGTCCATTTGTGTTAAGAAAAAGTTCATTTTGTCTTTTGAGGCCTGGTTTCCAGGGACAACCAACGTGTGTTCTAGGTTTTTTTTTGCTTCGTTAAATTCGGCTTTTATTTCTGAAACTTCACTTGCCACAATTTCACCCCTAAACTCAAATTTCCATTAATAGTACATATTTGCTCTTTAAATAGTTTTTGCGCTAAAAAAATTTCTAAGTTTTTATCCGCCGCCTGTTGGTTCAATGCATCTGTAGCCCCATTCTAGTTCTGGTGCGGGTTCACAAGCCAAGTAATAATCTCTTGAGCATTTTAGTTTGTGGCAAGTCCAGCCTGCTTCTCTGTCTTCGTCTGTGCAATATTCATCGCCATAATAACATGCTTCAAGATATGTTGTTTCTCCTTGTAGATTATTATAATTCTCTCCACATCAAGCGCTGTCTCTATATTGTTCTCAAAGAGCACATCTTTATGAACCCCGAA
>CAYIJY010000066.1:2357-6124 GCA_964363785.1 uncultured archaeon | reverse complement strand
CTGTTCAAAAAAGGAAAATGCGATTTGTTTGAAATCCAGTCACTTACAGGCATAAATGGAAAAGAGCTAACAATAGAAATCAAAAACCTAAAATACAAAAAACTACTTGAAGAAAAAAGTGGAGTTTATTCAAGTGATTTTTTTCAGGTGATTGAAAAATTATTGGATGAAAAAGAACGAATACTGGCAAATGCATGAAATATAACAACAAAGAAAGAGAGCAAAAGTTTATTGAATATTTAGACAAAAATGAGAAACACGTATTATTAGTTAGATTTGTTTTTTCTCAAGATTATTTAAGAGTAGAATCATTTGCAGTAATCTATCTTGCACTGCACAAAAATAAGTTTACAGAAATAGTAAAATTTGATGCAAGCCAATTTGAAAAAGTTAATATGCATTTATTGTATAATAAAGGAATGAAAAAACAGCACTTAGATAAAGAAAAAAGTTGGGAAACAATTCAAGAATTTATTCAAAAAATCAGGGACAACTGGCATGATTATTGGATAAAATTCAATAATATTTTATAACCTTTGGCGTTATAAGTTTAATGAATAACATGAAGAAGATTATAATAAAAATTGGAGTTAAAATGGAAGATGACCTTAAACAAATCTACGAAAACCCAAAAACTGGAAATCCCGGCACCAATACAATTTACTTAAAGAATGTATCAGAATTGAGCCAAATTCTTTCGCCGCAAAGATTAAGACTTTTAAAAAACTTAATCAATGAACAAAAAAGCGAAAGTGTAACTGATCTTGCAAAAAAACTTAAAAGAAAACAAGAAGCAATTAGCAGAGACTTAAAAATACTTGAAAAAAACTCTTTAGTACAAAAGAATAAAGAAAAGCAGGAAACTCATGCAAAAACAAATTATTCAACAATCGAAATTCAGTTAAAAAATTAGCAACCACTATTCATTCACTTTAATTTGCTGCCTGACAAGCTGGTTTGAAAAATCAAACTCGTGATTTTCCTTTATTACAAAATTACAGCGCTGCTGGTTTAACGCAGCACAATCACTTTCAACACAATCAACCTGCTTGTCAAAAAAAACAGTCAAAACACCCGCAAAGACTCCTCGCAAAAAATGGTCAACAGGAACATTAACCCCATTTAAGGCATCTGCAATAGGAGAATTATTCACAACAATTATTGCGCGGGAGTTTTTCTTGTCCAAGTCCCCAAGGCTTACAAGGCCAAAACCACTTGCTGAAAAAAATTGTTCAAACAAAAGCAAGCCTGCCTCTCCTTCAAGCTTAAAGTCAATGCCAAATTCGCCCCTTACACTCTTTATCATTGATTCTTTTACGCCATAATAAAATTTTTTGTTAAAATCAGAGTCATTTGCAAGTTTTTCAAAAGAAAGCAAAGTGCTTGGAAGCAAAGCAAAAGGGATTTTCATCAAAAAAAAATTATGATGCTGGTATTTCAGCCCGCCTGTAAAAATGTACTTGTCAAAAAAAGGGTTTAACAAAAAAAATCACTCCTTTAAAATATGGTGGATTGTCCGGTATTTTTCAACCACTAAGGGCCACGCAATAAATGAGTTGCCAACACGCTTTCCAAGAATCATTCTTTTATGTGCAAGCTTTTTTAGGTAATAAGAATACTTTGTTGAAAGGCGTTTTTTTTCTTCACGGGAAGACCCGTGTTCTTTAAAGTGTTCAGCAAGCTCTAAAGCAGAAATAGGCCAGTGTTCTACAACTAAGTCAAAGACCTTTTTCTCAAAGCCGGTTAATTCATTATTTTTTTCTGGGATGCCAAAAAACTCTTTCATGGATACACTTAAACCCACTAGATATATAATAGTATCTCTGGCAAGCCAGTAATTGAAATATATGGAACTTAACCAAACAGCGATTTTAAGCCATTTAATTAGCTTTAAATACATTCAGCTCGTGGTTTTTATGTATGAAAACGTACACTTTTGACCTTCATTCGCATGTAAACGAAAACAAGGTCACTGCAAAAGACTATTTTGAACGATGTGTTGATGTCGGAATAGACGTTATTGCAATCACAGAACACGCAGACATACAGCCTAAACTTGCTTTTGAAAAAATCCAGCACAGTGTACCGCAAAACATTTTGCTTATTCCTGGCTCAGAATTAAACTGTGAATACGGGCACCTTTTGGCTTACGGCAAATCAATTGAGTTTTATGAACTGGCTGACTTGTTTGAAAAAAACGTGAAATTCGAGCGCTGCCTTGACATTGCAAAAGACGCTGGATTGCTTTTAAGCATTAGCCACCCATGGGGATTTAACTCAGACAGCTTTGGGTATACGCTTGGGTTTGAAAAACTCGAAGAACTGGTAAACGAAAAAAATGTTGGTGTTGAAATCTACAACGGAATGATTGGAAGCTTAAGCAATTATATTTTTGAGGCAAACTGGGTGAAAAAACCTGTTTCTTTTCTTGATTTTTTTGAAAAAAACCGCGTTGCAAGAAAAACAGGCATTTCACGACTAAGCAATAAAATAAAAACAAAAATCACAAACCAACAGCGCGAAATGGTTGAGCGCTGCTCAAAGGCAATTGAACTTGCACAGTACGCAAAATTTGTGACCGCAGGAAGCGACGCACACTCGGCGTACAGGCTTGGCGAAGGCATAATGAAAATAAAGTCCGACACACAAAAACTCACAAACGAAAACGTGCTTAACGAAATCAAAAAAAAGGAAAACATTATCTGGTCAGGGCCGCTTGTTATAGAAAAATCCCCCGGAGTTTACGCGCGAGCTGACAAGCCATTTAACAAAAAAGAAATGTTCCAGGCAGTAAAATACGCAACAAAATCATTTGTCAGAAAAACAAAAGAAAAAGTAAAAAGAAAAGCAACCAAAAAAAATTAGTCAAATTCCGTTGAGAGCCTTATTTCCTCAACAATTGAATCCCTTGCAGCGTCACTTTTTTTCTGCATTAAAAACACGCCGATTGTGGTAAAGATAATTGAGAACAGTATTACTGAAAAAATGATTTTCACAAGGTCTTCGCCAAAGGCAAGGCCGGCTGAAAGCGCGACAACACCAAGCACAGCTGCAGAAAGGCCGCGCGGAACCATTGCATAAAAAAGGCGCTTTTCTTTTTCAGAAAACTTCACCACGCCAAGGTAAGAAAAAATATTCAAGTAAAAAATCCTTGAAAGCAAAATAAAGAATACAATAGAGAACCCAATCAGCATGAATTTTGCATCAGGAATGCCTACAATTATCCCTAAAAACACAAAAAAGAAAACCCTAATCAGAAACGCGAACAATGAATGTGTTTTGCTTATTCCCTGATCCATTTTTTCAAATTTTTTTCCGCGATAAATGGATGAAAAAACAAGATGCGAATTTGCAAGCATTATGCCTGCAAAAAATACAGATATTGGCCCGCTTGACCCAAGCAGTTCAGTAAAAGCATAAAGCAAAATCAAAGAACCCAAAGTAGCAGTGTAGGAAAACTCGTACTTTTTGAACCTTTCAACCCACGGCGACCAAAACAAGCCAAACAAAAGCCCGATTCCAATTGCGGAAAAAAAACTCAATGCAGTCCCCTGGACAAAAGAACTTGCAATATTAGTTAACTCATTATTTGCAATTGCTTCAATCATTATGAGCGCAATCACAATTGAAAAAGTATCAAAAACAGATTCAAGTGAAAGTATTGTCTTTAGTTTTTCTGACACTCCTTTGATCGAAGTAATTATTGGAATTATTACCGAAGAACTGGTGCCTGCAATTATCACTCCAACCAAAACTGCTGCCTCAAA
>CAYIJY010000066.1:0-2347 GCA_964363785.1 uncultured archaeon | reverse complement strand
AGAAAGCACAATTATTGCTGAGAGCGTGGAAAAAATCAGCCCAAACGCCATTAAAAAAAAGCCAATAAATCCTTCAGACAAAATCTTTTTTATCTCCAAGTGAATTCCGCCATCAGACAAAATCCCGATTATTGCAATTGCACCAATAAGGCCTGAAGCCCCCAAAATAAACTCCCTTGTAACAAACCCTATTGCCCCAAGGCTTACGCCAAAAAAAAGAAGCCATAATGTGTTTGGAATTCCTGTGCGCTCAAACAAGACATTGCCCAAAAAACCAAGCAATATTGTAATTCCTATTGCGATTATTACAAATTCAATCATACAAAAAAGACTATTGCAAAGTTTTTAATTCATGCACAATAAAAATTCACAGGTGGGAAAACATTGTTTTTTTTACTTTTAAGTATTCCTTGTTGAATTTGTTTACAGGCGTCTTAAGCGGAACCCTTTGTGTTACCTTTACGCCAAAACTAGTAATTTCAGAAATCTTTTGAGGATTATTAGAAATAAGCCTGACTGACTTTATGCCAAGAGACCTAATGACCTGCGCAGACATTGCGTAATTTCTTTGGTCAGCCTTAAAGCCAAGCGCAGTGTTTGCCCGTACTGTGTCAAACCCTTTTTCCTGCAATTCATAAGCCCTGAGCTTGTTAAGCAAGCCAATCCCTCTGCCTTCCTGATCAAGGCCATAAACAAGCACGCCGCCATTTTTTTGAATTAATTTAATGCTTTCAACCAATTGGTCATGGCAATCACATTTTTTTGAAAACAAAACATCCCCAGTAAAACACGCAGAGTGAATCCTTGTCAAAACATTTTCTTTTCCCTTGACAATGCCTTTTACAAGTGCAACATATTCTTTGCCAAAAACTTTATCCGAAAAACCAAACAACCTAAAGTCACCAAACTGGGTCGGCAAAAACGGAGAAGCCACTTCCTCCAAAAGGTCATCATGCAAAAACCTGTAATCAACAAGCGCCTGAATTGAAAGCATTTTTAGGCCAAGCTTTTTCTTTACACGAACAAGGTCAGGCAACCTAGCCATTGAACCATCTTCATTCATTATCTCAATAATTACAGCAGCATCAGAGTCAGTGTTTGCTGCAAGCTTGACTAAATCAAGTGAACCTTCTGTATGCCCCTGCCTTTCAAGAACACCATGAATTTTTGAAACCAATGGAAATAAGTGCCCTGGCTTTACAAAGTCACTTGGCTTTGCTTTTTTTGAGCAAAATAATTTAATTGTCTTTAAGCGGTCCTCAACAGAAACACCAGTCGACGCAGTTTTTGCATCAACAGAAACAGTAAAAGGAGTCTGGAATTTATCAGTATTTCCAACCATTTTATGCAGACCAAGATTATTTGCTTTTTTTGCTGAAATAGAAATGCACAAAAGACCCCTTGCCTGCTTGACCATAAAATTAATTTTTTCCTTTGTGGCCTTTGAAGCAAGAATAACAAAGTCCCCCTCGTTCTCGCGCTCTGACGAGTCAACCAAAATCACTATCTCGCCTTTCTTTAAAGCGGCAACACATTCAGGCACAGAGTCAAATTCATTTGTCATTAAAAAACCTCAATGAGCAATTAATTAAAAACGTTAGGCTACCAAAAAAAGAGTAGCAAATTATGTTTGCATTGTTTTTTGCAGGTTTGAAAGAATAAATGAAAAATCTTTTCGCACTGCCTTGTCTTTTAATGCAGGCAAAATTCCTTTTTCAGATAAATCAACAATTTTTTTATTCAAATTTATTCTTCCAAGAAAAGGCAGGTTTTTTTCCTTTGCAAGCTTTTCAACAAACCCGCTTCCAAAAACATCCCCGCTCATGTTTTCAACCAAGCCAAGGATTTTGACATTAAACTGGCTCGCCATGTTAATGAGTTTTTTTGCATCAACAAGCGAAACACTTTGGGGAGTTGAAACAACAATTATTCCGGTCAGGTCAACATTTTGCATTAAACTAAGAGCAATGTCCGAGGTCCCTGGTGGTGCATCAAAAAACAAGTAATCAATTTTTCCCCAATCAGTCTTTTCAAGAAACTGCGCCAAAGTATTTGCAATAAGCGGCCCGCGCCACATTATTGCAGTGTCCTCAGCCTCCTGCATTGACGCCATTGAAACAACCTTCACTCCATGAGCCAACACAGGAACAATCGAGCCATCACTCTTTTGTGCAAGCCTCTCAGTCACACCCAAAAAACGATTGACGTTTGGACAATCAATATCTGCATCAAGCAAACCCACAGCAGTTTTTTCCGCCAAAAGACAAGCCAAGTTAACACAAACAGTTGTTTTTCCAACTCCTCCTTTTCCACTCATGACTGCAATTTTGTGCTTTATTTTTGAAAG
>CAYIJY010000065.1:0-6160 GCA_964363785.1 uncultured archaeon | reverse complement strand
CTTTGTTCTACTTGTCTGGACACCTTAAGGGGGTCAAGTTTTATTAGAGCGATTTTTCCTTCTTTTTCAAGTTTTTCAAAATCAAAGCCAAAGTTTTTTTTCATGTGTTTTTTTATTTGATCCGGATTTTCTTCAAAGGATAAATAAATTCCTTTTTCTCCATTCAATGCACCATGGTAAAGTGACTGCATACAAAAAGTTGTTTTTCCTGTGCCAGCTCCTCCTGAGAGAAGTATAACAGCACCTCTTTCAAGCCCTTTATCTTCTAATAATTCATCAAAATTGTCAACTCGAATTGGCAAAAAATCTGCATTTTTTTCTTTCATAAATTTTTCAACTCGTCTAATTTTCTTTGAAGTTCATTCAATTTTTCTTGGTATTCTTTTCTGCTTATTGATTGCTCAGAATAATACTGTACTTGGATTTTTTTAATTTTTTCACGTATTTCTTTTTCTAAAAAAGGGCTTTTTACTTGTGTAGAGGTACTTTTAAGTTTTGGTAAAACAACCTTCCAAAAACCAATGACAAAAACTATACTAATTATAGTTAAAATAAATAAGTTATATAAACTAAAATATAATCCTGTTGAAAAAACAATGTTCTTTTCTAGTTCTGCAGTGTTTCCAAATTCATCTTTTGCAATAATAGTGGCTTTCTTGGTTTTAGCATTTTCTTCAATTGGAACAATAGATCCGGAGAAAAAATCTCCTTCTTGGTTTAAAGTGGTTTTTGTGTTATCTATTAAAAGAAACACTTCTGGTTTTTGCAAAGGAGCTCCGTCCAAATAAGTTGCTTTTACCTTCCATTCACTTATCTTTCCTATGTCAAAAGTAAGCCTTTGTGGTTTTTCTATTGTTAAAAGAATAGGTGCTTTGGAAACATTAATTTTTGAGGAAAATTCTGTCCCTTTTTTCTCACTTCCACTAATTTTTTCAGCTACAACAAATAAATTGAAATCTAAAAGTGGTGCAAATACTGGAATTTTTATTATCCCGCGATAAATTCCTTGGCCCGCTTCATGCATTTGTTTTTGGCTACCATCAAAATCCCAAAAAACTACTTTTGCCCCTTCGACTGGATCATTGTTCTCTAATAATTTTAAATCAAGAACAATCCATTCTAACCTATTTGCGGTCTGAGGGGGGATGTTAAAAAAGTCAATTAAAAAAAGGCTACTTTCTCTTGAAGGTAAAATGTCTAAAAAAACTGTCTGCATTTTTTCTTTTTGTGTAAAAATGACTCTCATTTTTCCGCTTGGAGTTAAAAAACTAATTTCTTGTGGAATACTCCACTCACCACTGTCTGGGCATTCAAAATTAGCTTCAAAAACAATTAAACTATAATTCGTTGCCTTGACAAAAATTGGTTTTTCTTTTTCACAGGTACCAAAAAATAAAACAGTGTCTCCTTTTTCAATAATATTTTTATCTGTTGAGACAGTCAATGCAGTAGAAAAATCTATCAAACTAATTAAAATTATTAAAAATAATATTTTTTTCATTTTTTTACCTTTTTTAATTCTTCTTCAATTAGGTCTAAATCGCTATTAAGTTTTTTTAAATTCTGTTCGTAAAATTTTTTGTCAATACTAGTGTGATCAAAATATTTTTTTTGCAAAAGCTCTTTCTGTTTTATTATTTTTTTCTTTTTCTCCTGCAAGTTATAAACAGAAAAAACTGAAAAAAAAGGAAGAATGATAACTGCGCCAATTGCAAATAAAATAATAAAAATAATTAAGCTAATTACTGGGTTTTCAAATATTTCGAAAAAAGCAGTCCGTTTTGCAATAGTTACATCCACTTGTTTAAAACCTTCATTTCCAAAATTATCTGTTGCGTTAAAAGAAAGGGTTAGTTCTCCATAATCCTCATTTGTTATCTCTACATTAGTTTGGTACAATCCCTCCTCTACAGGTTCTAATATGTATTCCTTTTGATTCAGAAGTATTTTAACAATAGAACCAACAACCGGTTTCTGATCTAGATAAGTTATTTTTAACAAGACTGGCATTATAGCGCCTACTTTATAATAATTTTCTTGTGGTTCCAATATTTGTATATTTAACACAGCACTTGTGATTTTTTGGATTAAAACCAATTGTCCCTCTGCAGAATGATTTGTGTTTTCTTTTATTGCAATAATTCTAAAAACCTGCTCTCCAATTTGAAGTTGTGTTGGTACTTTAAAAAAAGCTTCATACACTCCAGGCTGAACTTCTTTGAATTTTATTATTTCCGCATTTGGAGTTTCTAATACTAAATCAGCTTCTGTAACAACATCATTTTGATCGTTCAAAACCTGCACAAATAACTCAAAATTTTCTCCACGATTAAGTGTAGTTGTTAATTCTTTTAAAGTTGTAATAAATAATTCTTCCTTAGAAGTTTCAGATAAAAGTATAAATTTCTTTTCTAATTCAAAACTGTTTTGACTTTCATCGTTTCCAGTTAACATAATTGTCCATTGTCCTAATTCATCAATAAGGCTTGTTTGATATTCAAAGCTATAAAATCCATTTGAATCGGATTGGATGGTTTGTTTAAGTATTTCTTTTTCTCCAAAATATATTTCTACATTTAGGGGAATAGAGACAGGTAATACCCCCTTTACTATTTGTCCTTTGCCACTAACAATTTCTCCTCTTTTATATTTAGATTTAATGTCAAGAGTTGTCGTTAAATTTGTTTTAATATTGATTTTTTGTTTAACTCCTGAGTAAATGCCTCTAAAAGACCCTTGAAATAATAGTTCATAGAAACCGGCATTTAAATCACTAACAAGTAATTGATTTGCAAATATTCTATCGAACGTTGCATTGTCATCATGTTTTCCATCATTAAATAATCTTAAAACTCCAAAAAATCCAGTTGAATTAATGTCGCTTGCAGCCGCACTTCTTCCACTAGAAGAAGCATTAACTTTGAAAACAATTGTATCTCCCAAAAAAAAAGTTTCTTGGTCTTTTGGTGATAAAACTTCTAATTCAAGAGAAGTAGGTTCACAGTCTATTGGGCAACTTCCATATGATTCATTTGTTTCACATGAGGTGTTGCCACAGCAATTTGAAATAAATGTCGGAAGGCAAATATTATTGATGCATGCATATTCTTTACATGCTAAATTTGAGATTGTCCCACCGCAACTTCCACAGTCTACTGGGCAAGTGCAGGAATTTTCTTCCCCGCCTGCTTGGCAAACCCCATCTCCGCAGTCTTGTGCAAAGGATACATTAACTATTGCAACAAAAAAAACCAACAGAAATAAAATTATTCGAAAAAATCTCTTGAAGTACATGTTTTTCGAGCTATTTTTTTCTCGTTTTTGAAAATGCATAAACGCTAAGAGCTACAATAATTATCACAACGATTATAAGTAAGGTATAATCGTTAGAAGTCTGTTGAGTTTTAATAGTAGAAGGTACTTCGGTGCATATTCCTCTTTTACATTCTTTTCCAAATCCACAAACTAAGCCATCTTCACTACTTGAAAACACACACTTGTTGTTAAGGCAACTATCGCGTGTGCATGTATTGTTATCATTACAGTTTATATCTAAAGTACAATCTATTGTGGGTTCATTAAATTCGACTTTTTTTAAACTCAAAATAACTGGTGCAGAAAATAATTGAATTGTATCATCTAAAATCTTTGTTGGTTTAGAAATTAAGTAAGACACTGTTGCTGTTGAGTTAGGTTCAATTGAAAATATTTCAAATTGAATAATTGGATCCTCTTTCAATACAATAAATGGGAAGTCGGCAATAATTTGAGAACTATTTAGTGCCAGGTCTTTTGGGATTTGTTCAATAACTTTTACATTTTTTAATTCAGTATTTCCATTATTAGAAAAAGACAATTTTATTATTGTTTCAAATGAAGTCCAGCCTTCATCTGTAGATTTTTTTTCAATTTCAACAATTCTTTTTACTTTTATTTCATCTGCAATTTGTAAAGCATTATTTATTTCTGATTGAGAAAAATTACTTTCACTTAATAGTTCTTCAATTAATAAATTTGTTGGTTGTTCACTAAATTCTGTTTTGCTTATTGTTTCTTCTTTGGTAAAATTACAAACATTACAATCTATTGGGCATACACTGCAGCTTTCAGTTTCTTCACAAACAGTATTTCCACAGCCTAAAACACAATCTTGTGGGCAAGTGACACTTGATTCATTTCCCGTACATATTTCATCACCACAAACTGCTATACAATCTGACGGGCAATTAGATGTGCTTTCATTTGCTCTGCAAATTCCATCTCCACAAACTTCCCCGCCTATTGGAGCAGCACCAGATCCTGACGTAAATGTTATAGTATAATTAACGGTAGTACTGTTTTTGTCTACTCCGTCATTTCCAATTAAATAAAGTGTTGCTGTATGCGGAAGCGATACATCTGCCCCTATGCTGTATAGATAAGATGTATTAGATCCATTGTCTGTCCAAGTTATATTGTCTGTGCTGACCCAATATTTGTCCACTCCAGATCCATTTCCATCTTCAGAAGTATAAGTCAAACTAAAGGCTACGCCTGGCATACTTGCAGATCCACCGTTTCCTCCGCTATTTGTAATTGTGATGGTTGGATTTGTTTTATCAATCTGTACATATGTTCTGTTAAAATCGGTTGTATCACTCAAACCACTGCTGCTTAAAGCTCTGTTGCCTGCTCTGTCAGTTACATTCCAGTCAAATGAATAATTTCCATCTCCTGCTGGGCCAATTAATATATTTGTATCATAAACTGAAAATACTGGCATTGAAATTGTTGAAGTTCTATCAGTGTCAACTCTCTTAGTAACGCTTCCACAACCAGAATTATTTGCATCGCCGCCAGTTGAATTATAGTCTGTGCAAGTTATGTGGATATTTGCATCAAATGCTTGCCAACTAGCATGGTTTCCATCCCAAGTTAGACTTGGGGCAGTATTATCGATTCCAAATGTTTTTGAAAGATTTGTATCACTATTTGGGGCTGTGGGTTTTTGTGCAGCTGAATTTACATCATAAACTTTTATTAATATAAAAAAATTTCCATCCCTGTTAATGACAGAATTACTGATATTAAGGTCAAGTCTACATGCAACTGAGACAGTAAAATTATTGCTATCGCATAAATTTCCCCCTTGTCCAAGGAGAGTTGTAGAGGCTAAGTTTAAGTCTTTCCATATTACAAAGTTTATGTCCCCTCCAGCAACTGAATTCCTATTTGTCAAATTAAAATCTAATAATATATTATGAGACCCTTGTGGGTGAGACATTGAAACATTAAAATCAATTTGAAGATTTCCATCCCTAAAATAACTTAAAAAGCCACTATTAAAGTCGTAAGTAGTAGAAGCTCCTGTTCCGCCCGGTGAATTGGTAACAAATCTTAAAACATTTACATCAACTGAACCTGCATAAACTATGGGAGTCAAGACAAAAAGCGTTATAAAAATTAAACTAAGAAACCTGTTTACCATTAATTTAACCCCTTATTAGCAGTAAACTATTGCTTTACTTATATATAAATTTTTACTTTCATGGTTTAAATTAGTCAACCAAAATTAGTTTTTTGATTTAGGCTTAGTTGCGCTTGTAAATGCCCTGATTGCATCCATTAACTCTAAAGGCAAAGCAATCACAACAGTGTTTGAGGCAGTTGGTCCAAGCCCGTCAATTGTTTGAAGTGTCCTTAACTGCATTGCACCAGGCATTGTATTCATTATTTGTGCAGCCTTTGCAAGATTCTCAGCAGCCATTTTGTCGCCTTCAGCTTTAATGATTGTTGCCCTTTTTTCTCTCTCAGAAGAAGCCTGCCTTGACATTAATCTCTTTAAGTCTTCAGGCATGTCAATGTCCTGCATTTTAATATTGGTGACTTTTATTCCCCAAGCAACACTTTCTCGATCAACAATTGTTTCAATTTTTTCACCAACTTGTTGTCTTTCGGCCAAGACTTCATCTAAAGTCATTTGGCCAATAACGTCTCTAAGTGCAGTTTGTGCATACTGTGAAACAGCAAACAAATAATCCTGCACATTAATAATTGCCTTTGAAGCATCTTCAACTTTAAAATAAAGGACACCATTAATTGTAACTGGTACATTGTCTTTTGTTATTGCCTGCTGCCTTGGAATGTCAATTGTCAAAACACGCATGTCAATGATTTTAGC
>CAYIJY010000064.1:0-6258 GCA_964363785.1 uncultured archaeon | reverse complement strand
GTCAATCAAATATCTTTTTGCAAAAAGAATGTCATACTCTCTTTTGTCAAGAACAAAAGAATTCTTGATTATTTCATCACGCGCAATTTTTAGGTCTTGCGTGTTCTTAAAAAAAACTTTCAGCACTTCACTTGCATTTTCTTTTTTTTCAATCACAACATCTCTTGCCCTTGCTTTCTCTTGCCCAAACTCAAGTTTTTTTATTTCATCAATTCTTTTTTTTGCGTCATCAACCAAAACATAAAAATAAGGGTGGTATTTTTTGTCCTCAAAAACACTTATTCCTTTTTCTGTTTTCAGGTAAAGGCGGATTACTGCTTCATTTTGTTCATTAAGAAAATAGTCAACGTCAAGCAAAATTCCTTTTTGGGTGTTTTTTGTCATAAGAACATATATTTTTAAGTATCAATTTCTATTAAATTTAGTGGTTTTATAATGCCTCCGCGAGAGCACAGGGATCTTAGAGAGAAAAAGCTTGCCCCTAAAGCAAATACTTTTTTGTCAAAAATAAATTCAGACATAAGGGCACTAAACTCAAGCGTCCTTATTTTGTCCCAAAAAATGAAGTACATTGTCCGTAATGAAAAAATTTTGGGCCGAAACTTGGTTGTTTTGAACAAAAGAGTCCGCTCAGGCGAAAATGGCTCTTCTTTGGGCCAAGAAGGCCAAAATGGTTCGCCTTCTGATATTCACAATGAGCTTGCAAACATTACTTCAAAACTCGAAGAACAATCAGCGCTTTTAACTCAAATACAGTCTGAACTTGAAACAATCAAATCCACATTTGCAAAAGAAGATGAAGTAAAAGAAATCAAGTTTGTAGTTGACGCAATTAATCCCCTTGAATTTGTCTCAAGAAAAGACCTTGACCAGATTTTAGGGCAAAAAACTTCAAACAAAAAATAAAAAACTTTTTTTTTAAAATCTATTTTGGCGTTGTTTGTCCAAAGTTAACTGAAGAAAGAGTCGGCCTTAAAAGCACGCGGTAATTCTTTCTTCCTTTTACCTGCACTGCACAATCATTTCCTTTTACAATACTAATTTCTGACTGGTAATTGTTGACCAGTTCTTTTGGAAAGTCAAGTTCTACCTCACTTGAAAGAACATAACCCAATTCAAAATTCTCAAACTTCGTGAGTATATTTGCAACTTCCTTTGACAACACAGAGCCAATTTTTTCATTCACGCTGTTCTTAATGTCAGGGATAATTATTACGCAGGCCAGGCCATTTCGTTTATCGTTTTTTGAAAAATAATCAAGCAATCCTGACAACAAATTATGGCTTAAGACTAGCCTTGCTTTTTCATCGAGTTTGCTTAAGTCAAGGAGTGCACCTCGTCCAAGTGACTTCACTTTTTTTGTCGCAATCTCTTCAATTGGATTTGTTCCATCAAACAATGTCGGGTATAATTCTGAAAGCAAGCCCAAAATGCGTGCTGTGCGGTTTACTTCATACTCACTGAATTCCTTGTTGTCCTTTAACCTCAAAATAAGGTCTTTCATGTTTACAACCCTTGACTTTAACAAAGTGGTTGCAATTATTTCCACGCACTTGCTTTGCCCAAAACCAAATGCTTCAGAAAAACCAAACGGGTCAATGTAATTCAAGTCAATTTTTAAGTCAGAGAAAGGCTCAAAACTCCTGATTGGAAAGCCAATTGGTTCAGACTGAACCTGGTATTTTTCAAGCTCCTGCGTGTTTGAATTAGGCTGCTTTAATCCGGAAAAACGGTTTTCAAAGTCAAAAACAACTATTGGTGAACCAGAAAGCAAGTAAGCCTCGCTCAATAACTGCACTGCCTGATTCCTTTCATTTTTTTGTCCATTTACAACAAGTGTTTTTGAGAAAAGCGTAATTGGCTCTACAATCCTGTTTTTTTCGCGGGTTAACCCAATAAAAAAATCGTGATATGCAACAGTTTGCTGTCCTCCTGATGATTCTGTTTCCTGATAATTAGTTGAAATAACCGGAATCAAAAGCGGCATGGAAAAAAAAGTTTTTTTTGCCTGACTTTTTGCTTTACTTAACTCCTCAAAAGTAATGTCATAAGCTTTTGAAACCTCAACCAAGATTTGTGATGAAGTCTCAATTTTTTTTAATAACCTGTCAATCTCCTGAATTACCAAATCCTCTTTCCACTCAATGTATGTAGGAGTGGAACTAAGAAGCAAAAATTTTAAAGTTTCTTTTTCGTTGTGTTTTTCCAAAAGAATTAATTCACGAGGCAAAGACTCAGTAAAAGCCTCCATTTCTCCATGCGCAAAAAAAACTTTGTATAATTCAGCAACCGCACCTGTAACGTTCTTTGCGTCACCGTCAAATATCATTACAAGTAACTGGCTTTTGTCATTGCTAAATACAGACATTGAATGCGATCCCTGAAAAACTCCTTCAAAAAGTTTTTCCCAAGGCCCATTACTTATCTTAAACAAATCAACCATTCAAAAAAGCCTCATTTTTTCCATATTCTATTTCATCCAGTCTATTATTTATTTGCAACGTTTTTGAGCAAAACTCCACAAAACTTGCTTTAATTGCACAAAAAACAATTTTTTTTTCAATCAAAAGCTTTTTTATATATCTTTGTTCTTTATTTCTGGTTAGGTGTTTTACTTTTGGTTAGCAGGCAGATTGTTTTAGACACAATAAAAAGAATGTACTCTTCAGGCGTAGACGATGAGACAGTAAAAACTACTTTGCGGGACATTGGCTTGTCAGAAGATGAAGTAAAAAGCTTTATTGACGAAGTAAAAGAAGAACTTGGAATGCCTCAATCTGACAACATGCCTTCAAAGCAAGCTACTGAAAAAGAAGAAGAACAAATGTCAGAAGAAGACCTAGATGAAAACTCTATAGATGAAAATTCCTCTGATGAAAGCGAACACGAAATCAGTGCACTTGATGATGACACGGAAGATGATGACACTAGTGATGACATAGAGTCTGTAAGTGATGACTTGGCTGAAAAAACCGCTGAAAAAGTAAAAGACCATATTGATGACCATTTTTCAACAAAAGAACTCCATGACACAAGCACACTTACTGCAATGGAAGAACAAAGAGGCCAAACCGAAGAAATGAATTCAAAACTTGATGTCCTGCACGAAAAAGTATCTTCCTCAAAAATTTCCCCTGAAACAATTGCAAAAATCGGTATAATTGAAAAAAAACTTATTTTGCTTGAAAAACAATTAGGCGACATACAGGCATCAGAAAATGCATTGCAGTCACTGCTCAAAAAGATCCTTGATGTAAACAAAGAAATACTTAACAAGAACTCAAAAAAATAAACCGGTTTTCAATTTTAGTTTTAATGTTTTTTTAGCTAACTGGAAAATAAAACTAATACCCGCCTTCTCCGCCAAACATTCCGCCATACCCGCCAAGTAATTCAGGCGGTATTCCGCCTGCAGCTTCCTGTTCTTTGCCTCCAACTCCAAGTATGAGGCCAACAACCAAAAGAGCAACAATAATTAAAGGAAAATTTGAAAGCAAGTCCCCGCTTCCAAATGCAAAATAAACAACAACCGCAGAAACAATCAAAGCCAGTGCAATTTTAAATGACTTAAAAGTAAGAATACTAAGAATAATCAATGCAAACACAATCCACATTTGCTGGGCCTGCAGTGCAATAAAAATAAGCAAAATTGACAAAACAAAATTTAACAAATCCATATTTTCACCTCAACTGTCACGCCCAGTTGACATGCGCGTATATGCATCACTTACAGTGATGCGGTAATACTGAATAATCATTTTGTATAGATTCATTTTTTTCACCTTAGTTTTCCCATTTTATCCCACGGGTTAAGTTTCTTTAAGTCTTTTCCATAATTCATTAAAATATAAACAATGACTGTAATCCAGACTAATTCCGGAAAAGAATAAAATGTCAAAAACACAACAATGATTGCAAAAATTACTCCAAGCGTTGCTGACTCAAGATTTTTTTTTGCCCAAGTAAACACCCATACAAAAAAAAACAGTGTCAATACTACCCAAATGTTTTCTGCCAAAAGCCCCTGCAAAAAAAATCCATTCATGATTCATTTCCCTCTATTTTCCCAGCCTTGTTCCAAGTCCCCAGACAATCACTGAAATAAACTGCAGTGAAACAAGCACCTGGAAAATGTACAGGCTTAAGGCTATTTCAAAATACTTAAACACCAAAAAATAAATTAACACTGCAGAAATTAAAATAACATGCATTCCAGAGCCCATAAAGCCCCTTACGGTAGTATAAATCACAAAAATCATGATTATTTGGCTAAGCAATTTAACTTCCCAAAAAACACTGCTTAAAAGAACCGGCGCAATGGCTATGACTACAAATGCCGCCAAAATAATCAAAATTATGTTTCCACGTGAATTCATTTTTCATTACCTTTTCATAAATTTTTGTGCAAATGCATGCTGCATATGCCCTAAGTCCTGACGTCTCTTTAAAACATCCGAGCCGCCGCCAACAGGCGATTCTAACTCTTGCTTTTGCCCATGAGGGGTTACAAAGAAAAAATCAATTATAATCTGGCTTATTCCAAACATTAACAGCATCCACATCAAGTAAATTGACCCAAAGAGCTTCCACATGTCAAACACCACAAAAAAAGTCACTGCAGCAAAAACAATTGTTCCAACAGCACTGTTTCCCATGTGGTTTTTAACCCAACTATAAATAGTCATAATGACAAAAATCTTTAGAATTAAGTTAAAGTCATTCCAGATTTCAGTCAGACTAAAAAGTATGGGCAAAAGCATAGTAAAAAACCAGTTTTGAAGAATAAAAGACTTGCCTTTTTTGGTCTTATTCAATGAGCCTTTTAGTTCTTTTTTTCTCCAATGCAAGCACATATCCAGCTAAAAAAGTCTTAGCTGGTTGAATTTTTTTGGTAAAAAACCTGTCCCTAATTGGGTTATAAATATCACTGTAATTTTTTTGTAAAAAAACTTTTGCCCCTTTTTTTATTAAATCTCTATTCATCCAAATAAATTCACTAACCAAAAATTCGTCAGGATGCATTCCACCAAGTTCTTTTTGAAATCTCTTGCTATTTTTTGTTTCTGCAACATTATTCCATTCAAATTCTTCAATATTGGGATGCCACTTAGTCACAATCCTTTTATTGTATTGCGTTCGTTCTCTTTGAATAGAAAAAATAATTAACTCATTTTCTTTTGGATAAAACTTATATTGAAGTGTAAATCTTGGCTTTCCATGGCCATCCAATAAAATCAAATGCTGGCCTATTTTTGTTGCTGTTCCAATGTGATTGTATACTTTTGGTATTCTATCTTCGTAAATCCAAGAACTTGTTTTTGCAAAAGAATAATTTTTTGGATTAACTCCAACGCGATGAAATGGAATCCTTGGAACTTTTGAAAGCAACACAGTTCTTCTTACAGCTTGGCTTACTCTTTGCCCAACTTTTCTAAATTTTTTATTACGCTGCTTCATTCTTTTAACCAATTTTAATTTGTCCCAATGCAGGTTCTTCCAGCCATTAAAGCCTGCTCTTCTTTTAGAATGCTTCTTTTGCCTTCACAATTAAGACAATTAGCTTGGCCTTCAATTTCAAACAAGTTCTTTGGATTCCACCAATAAGAAACCTTATTTCCAGTACTTGTCTCGCAGAGAACACCCTGCTTTAACAATTCAAATACATCGTCAATTGACGCAACCTGCGAAGAACTATTGTTAAACGCCATAGAACTAATTCCTGACAATGGAACCAAAGTCGCAGGCCCGACATCCGGTGAAAAGAACTCCAAGTCTGACAAAGGACCTTCTGCCTTTAACTCAGCAGCCCTGAATGGGTGGGAATAAAATATTGTAGCCAAGTACACGTCACCATTCTTGAGTGAATCCCTCCATTGTACTGTATAAGTATTCTCCCAATTCACAAACCTGTCATCTGGCTGTGCAAGCCTGTCAGTCTTTTCATCAAATGCCTCTTTCACATGCTCTCCACTAAAGTCAAGGCATTGCCCCAAACCACTCCAGTAATTCATTACATTTCCAACATTTGTCTTTGATTCAGTTTCAAGCAAAGAATAATACGCTCCAAACGAATCCTCTCTTTCCCTTCCATGAATCTTCATGACAATCGGAGTAGCAAGTGATGGAGAAAACTTTAAGCTTGTTTGAGTGCCAGTGTTTTCAATACTCAAAACACTTCCACGATTTACCGGATTGGAATTTAATTCAAAAAAATTATCCACGTACTCGACGTTTGTCCTTACAAATGCATTTGAAGTG
>CAYIJY010000063.1:0-6304 GCA_964363785.1 uncultured archaeon | reverse complement strand
AATTACTTCCTGTTCGTTTAAGTAAAATGCATTTGTCTTAAGCCACCCAAAATTTTTTTCATAAACAAAAACAGGTTTTTGCAGTCCAGTGCCAATTACTGCAATTTCCTCAATATTTTGATTGGAAAGAAAATTATCCAAAACACCAAAGCCACTTGAAAAACTTTTTAATGCAAACAAAATGTAATCCTGTTGCTCAAAGTCAAGTTCAAGAAAATTTTTTTCACAATAGTTTTCCAAAATTTTTTTTAAGTCAAGAACTTTTTTTGATTTTTTGCTCTCCAAAAACTCTTCAAACACACGCCTTGCAATTTCCTCTTCCTGTGGGGAAAGAGTTGGAAAATCTTTTACCAAGTAACACCTTTCATTGCTTCTTAATTCAGCAATCATGTAACTCTCACAGTCTTTAAGCACCTTGTTTATTTTTCCTTCTTTTAAACGAGATAACTTCCATGGAAAAAAATTCACAGCCAAAACAAAAAAACACCTATACGTCAATTGCCTATATGTATTTCGTTTATTGTCTTTTTAAATCTTGCTTGGAAAATCAGAAATTAAAAAAATTTGGCTTTATTGGGGCAATCAAAAGGTGAATGGGTTATGTAGAATTTGAGTTTGTTTTTTGTTTTTAGTTTTCGCAGTCAAAGCACCCTTGAACAAAAAAAACCTTTTTTTTGGTTTATTTATCTAAATTTAGAACTTGTTTTGAATAGTATATTCCTTCTGCAGTCCAACAAAAAGTATCAGTTCTATGCTTTCTTAAATAGCCAATTTTGATAAATGCTTTTACAACATCTCTTGCAAGGCTTCTTTGGTTTTTTGGCAGATGCCTGACAAGGTTTACTATTGTTGAATGCTTGTTGAGGCTTTCTCCCAATTCTTTGTAAATAGACTCAACAGATTTAACATAAATTGGGAGTTTTTCTAATTTGCCTAGATCAACCATTTTCACACTTTAAATAATCTTATTTGGATTTATTTAAAAAATCTAAAGTTTTTAAAATATTTTGCAATTAAGAATATTATGAAAATCAGTATGTTTGAGGTTATTTTTTATGAAAACAATCCAGGTTAACAAGTCTATTGAAAAAGAGCTTGAAAGTCTGCCCCGGTGGAAGTTAATGTTATATCTGCAAAACCATGGAGAGGCTTCTGTTTACCAGATTTCCAAGGCTTTATTTTGGACTACAGGAAAAGCTCATGCATTAGTTAATTCTTTGCTTAAATCCGGCACAGTTAGAACCAGAACAGCTGTTGTAAATGGCAGAACAGTAAAGCTGGTAAAACTTGCAGACTAAATTCTTGTGACTTTTTTTCTTTTATCCACTTTAACTTATTGCAGTTATTCTGTCTCTGCGCAGAGTTTGTTTTTATGGGTGAAAAGATTGTACTTTATTTCCCAAATTTTCTGTTTCTTTCATGAAAATCTTCAATTGCAATCTCAAGGTCTTTTTTCTCTATTTCAGGCCAATACTTGTCAATAAAACACAATTCAGAATAAGCTGACTGGTAAGTCAAAAAACCAGACAACCTTTTAGTTCCAGATGTCCTGATTATCAAGTCAGGCTCCTTTGACTGATTATAAAGAAACTGCTTAAACGAATCCTTGTCAAGAGTGTCAATAGAAAAACCGTTCTTTTGCGCCTCCACAATTTTCTTGGCCGCATCAACAATCTCCTGTTGGCCATTGTACCCAATAGCCAAATAAATCGTCCTTTCCTTGTTATCCTGCATAATATTCTCAACTTCAAGCATTTTTTCTTGTATCTTTTGCGGAAAAACATCCTTTTTCCCAACAAACCTAAGGCTAATTCCATGCTCAAACAAAAACTCATTTTTCTTTGCCTTGTCAAGTTCATTCTCAAAAATCTTGAACAAAACAGCTAACTCATACTTTGAACGAGTAACATTCTCAAGGGACAAAGTATAAAACGTCCCAAACTTTATCTTAGGGTAATCAACAAGCCACTCCAAAACATCCCAAGCCTTCTTAGTCCCCAAAGTATACGCTGACAAAAGACTCAAGCCATTAGCTGTTGCAAAACGCCTGTTCCCGTCCGGGATAAATGCAATAGAATTTAATTCCATCAAATAAGCCTCATTTCACACAATTTTTACTTAAATAAATTTAATAATAGACTTTTAAATCATACTGCAGAAAATACTAATCGCAAGCCAAATACAAGCCTTATTAATAAAAAAGACCGTTATTTAAAATAAAGAAAAATCAAGCCATTTTACCAAAAGAAAAAAGTTTTGTTTATGAAAAAAAAAATCCATTCAAAGAAAAAACAAAAATCAAAAAAAAAGAAAAAAACGAACACTTCAAGCGAAGCCTCTAAAATAATTTCAAGACTAAAAAACAAAATAAAAGCACTTAAAAAACAAAAAAAAACAAAAGAAAAAAAATACGTTACTCCACAACAAACACAAAAACTAATTGAGGAAATAAAAGTCCCTTCACTTGAAGAACTAAAAGAAAACAAAAGCTGAACAAAAAAATGCCGCTTCTAAACAAAACCAAAAACATTGTAATTGAAAAAAAAGTACGCATAGCCAACTCTTTTTTCAGCCAACTCAAAGGACTAATGTTTGAAAGAAAAAAAAACTTTGACTACGCACTAATATTTCCTCTGTTCACACAAAGCAGGGCATCAGCAAGCATACACTGCATGTTTGTTTTCTTTCCAATCGACGTCATTTACCTTGACAACAAAAAAAAAGTTGTTGACAAAAAAAACAGTGTAAAACCATTCACTTTATTTGAAATGCCTTCGCGCCCCGCAAAATACTTTATAGAACTAAATGCAGGCAAAGCCAAAGGGACAGAAATAGGCGACACACTAGAATGGTAAACTAATTAGTTTGATTAAGTTCTGTCGCAGACAGAACGCGTCATGAACGGGCGCAACCGTTCAGGTCATGAAAAACCTGATTGCCTCAGGAAGCATTTTCAGGATTGCAGGATGCTGGAACATTTTTCCAACAAACTTTGAAGGCTTATCCATGTGACCATACTTGCTCAAAAAGTCCTCCATGTCAGCCTTTTTTAATTTAGAAACAAAATCATTTGTCTTTTCCTCACTAAGAGAATTCAAGTATTTACGGATTTTCCAGTGAAGCATAAGTTCCTTATTTAACTCACTTAAATGCCCCCAATAATCAGTCAAAGGGCGATTATTTTTCATGTGCATGTCAATTGTTTTTGCACAAACCTTGCCAGCCATTATCCCAGTCAAAATACCGCCGCCAGTTGTTGCTTTAGTCTGGCACGCTGCATCACCAACAAGCATTACATTATCCTTAACAACTTCCTTAAACGGTTCACTGCATGGAATCAAAGCAGAACACATATCGCACTTTTCTCCAACAAACCCAAGTTTTTTTTCAAAATCTTCAAAACTCTTTCTTACATTTCCGTCACTAATTGCAAGACCAACACGTGCCATTTCCTCATTTTCAGGTGCAACCCATGCAAAATAATTCTTTGCAAAACTACCCATGTGAACCTGCACAAAATCTTTTTCAAAATTACCCTTAACCCTAAACTGATAAGCATGCACAAACTTTTCCTTTGGAACACTAACACCCATAAGGTTTCTTGTTTTTGAATAAGGGCCGTCAGCACCAACAATTATTTTTGACTTAATTATTTCTCCACGGCCTTTTTTTTGCACAAAAACAGTATTCTTTCTAATATCAAGCAAAGTTGTCTCAAGTTTTACATTAACGCCTGCATTAACAGCCGCATCAGCCAATTGTTTGTCAAGATTATCCCTCTCAACAATATATGCAACAGGCCCGCTTCTTTTAACAAGCAAAAACTCGTTATTAGGTGAAAAAATCTTTGCACCCCTCACTTTATTCAAAGTAATTTTTGAAACATCAATTCCAAGTTCCTGCACACCATCAACACTAATAATGCCTGTACAGTGAATTGGCTTGCCAATCTCCTGATGCTCCTCAATCAAAGTAGTATCCCAGCCGTTTTGCTGGCATTCACGAGCAACAGTAAGGCCAGAGGGTCCGCCTCCAACAACAAGAACAGTATTCATTAAACTTGAGTGTCTAGAAAAAAGTTTTTAACCAGAACCCTTGCGTGAACGGTTGCGTCCGTTCACACCGCGTTGGGCACAATGCCCAACATGCGCCTTTGGCCATTGCTGTGTGAACTGAAGCTTCAGTTCCGTGGGTTCACGACGCGTTCGGTTTTCAACCGAACTTAATCAAGAGGCAACTATTGTTTTACTTTATGCCAAAGCGCCTTTTTTTAGGTGACTGTGCTTCCTTGTTCTCAAACCATTTTTTGAGGTTGCCAGAAGTCTTTTGCATTAACGGGTTTTGAGCGTCAGTATGCCCTTTCTCAAGCTGAGTCATACTTTTATTTCGGACTTTAACAATCATTGCTCCGCCAACAACCAAAAACCCGACAATAAGCACACCCAAAATAATAATTGCAATAATTATCACAGTAAACAAATCAGCAGTCTGTACAGCCTGCGCTGAAAACAAGTTTGATGTATCAGCATTTCCTTCAAAAAGCATTGGGGCCGGAATCTCATTTGCAAGTGAGCCCTCAAGTTTTTGCTTTAAAACATTAGCCTGAGCCTCAGTTAAACCCTGTTTTAATTGATAAGAAAATGAAACTGATTCATCTTCTGAAACATTATCAAAAACAAACTCAAGAATCGGGTCATCAAGCAAAACCCTAAACTCTTCATTGCTTTCAAGGCTTGCTGCACTCTGTGCAATGTCTTTTGGCACAACTTCAACAACCTTAAGTTGTCTGGCATTTCCATTGTTTGTAAAACTAATTGTAACAATCACGTCATAAAACTCGCCGACTTTTTTTATTTCAATTTTTTTTGTCGGTCTTGACTGCAAAATTAATTGCTTTACTCTTTCAATAAACTCATTCTTTAAATTCATTTGCACAAGCTTTTGTTCAACATTTTGTGTAAACGAATAATTTTTTTCAACCAGCACTTCTTCCTCTTGCCCTGCAACCGCGTTAAGCGTAATTATTGCCTCTGTAATATTTCCAACTTCATCAGTAGCCTGTGCCTTTAATTCAACCTCGCCACTTTCTATTTCACTTAAACTGCCAGTAAACTCAAACACTTCACCAACATCAAGCGGAGCACTTCCCAAAAGAACAAAACTTGCCTGCCACTGCCTGAAAAACAAATCAACATCCATTGGGCCACTGTGTGCATCACTTGCAACAATCCTGATTGGTCCATCAAGTGACAAATCACCATTCTCTTCCAAGCCTTCAAAAGAAACAATCGGCCCCTGCCTGTCAATTGTTGCACTCTTTAATGCTGAGCACTCATTGCCTGAAGAATCAACAGAATCAAGCGTTACCTGCACAGTTTTTCCGTGCAATGCAGTTCCAATCGGATAAGTTGCACTGATTGAAGCACCCTGCTCTGAAACATTTTGGCCCTGCACCAAGCCAACACTAAGCACATTAAACCTTAATTGAGGATCATCCATTGAACCACTGGAAGTCACAGTAACCCTAAATGAAGCCCCTCCAATGTAATTAGTAAAATTAAAAGTAAAATTATTATTGCACTCAGTGCCCTCTTCAAAAATATCAGATTTTTCAGCACTAATGCTTCCGCTGTCGTTTAACTGGTCAACAGCCCTTACTTTGTAGTAATACCTGTGTCCAACAATCAATGCTCCGTCAGAGTCATTGTAGTTTGTTGAAGTCACTGTTGCAATTTTTTTTGAGTCAGTCGGGTCAAATCCGTCATCATCGTCTCGGTAAATCCAATATTCTTTTACACCAGAGTTTGCATTGCTTGGGTTATCAGTGACCCCGTCCCAAGTCAAAGAAATGCCATTCGAATTTGAAGAAACATTAAAGTTTTGCGGCTGCGAAGGGCCAATGCGGTCAACCTTTGCCTTAAAGTGAGACACCGAACTGCATGAACCAAAAGAATTGCATGCCTTTAAATGAAAATACCAAATGCCTTCCTGTTGGCCATCTGGATTTCTTGGAGTTGAACAATCACTTGACGGGTTAGTCAAGTCATTTTGATCAAAAGAACATTTGTAAGTGTAAGAGCCATTTACTTCCCAAGTGAATGCTGGGTCATTGTTTGTGCTCCAAGTGTCATTTGAATGAGTGGAACTATTTATTGATGGCGCACTAATGCTTGCATTTGAGTCACTGCCACCGCTTGGAGTCGATGAAACTTCACTTGAGTCAGTTCCTTCAAGCCCTGACTTGTCTTTTGCAGAAACTTTAAAGTAATAAGTTGTGCCATTAGACAAACTAGTCTTTGTAAAA
>CAYIJY010000062.1:0-6332 GCA_964363785.1 uncultured archaeon | reverse complement strand
TAGGTTGAAAGTTTTGGTTCTTCAAAAAAGTATTGTGAAGTAAATCGTGAAAAGCCTGCAGCAAAAAAAAGTAAGAATATGAGAAATACTGTAAGAAAGTGTTTTTGTGTAAAAATTTTTGTTGAAGATATCCAAAGCCAACAGGCAAGGATTGCAAAAACGTAAAATACATTAAAGGAATGAGTGAATGGGATTGAAATAACTGGAAACCACGGAGCAAGGAATTTGAATAATCCAAAAGCAAGGGTTAGTCCTGAAAAAAACAAAAATTGTTTTGAGTGAACATGATTTTTTTTCTTAAAAATAAATAGAATTGTTAAAAAAGTAAAAAATAAAATTGCCAACAGTGCAATATTTGCAAAAAATATTCCTGGTGTGGAAAGCAAATAGCCTTTAGATGAGCCAACTGAGGATTGTGATTGGAAGAATAGAAATGGGATAAACCAAAATGACCCAAGTAAAAAAGCGGACCATAAAACAAAAAATGTTTTTTTAACTTCTTGAAGATTTCTTGCTAAGAAAAAAAAGCAAGGAACTAAAAAAATTATTATAGATAAGTGGCTTAGTGCTGCAAGACAAGTAAAGATTGCTGCAAGTAGAAAATCTTTTGATAACATTTTTTTTTCTTTTAGAACTGACAAGAAAAAGTAAAATGCTATTAGGAAAAAGAACCAGCCTGCAAGTTCATAATAGCGGTTTAGGAACCTGTAAGTAAATGGGTTTAGGACAAAAATAACTCCAGCAAGTAATGAGGCATGAGTTGATGCGCCTAGTTTTTTTCCAATAAAATAAAAAATTACTGGTATCAATGCGCGGAGCACAAAAATTGAGATTGTTAGTGGCAGGGTTGCTTGTCCAAATCCAATTAGTTTGAAAAACAGGGGTAAAATGCTTGGTACAAATGGGTCAAATAAGGAAGTTGGAACGCCTTGCAATAACTGGTTATTCCAGCCATCAAATGCATAATTGTAGCGCAGTGAATAACCCAAAAAATCAAAGCCTAAATCATCAAAGAAATAGTAAGAGAAAAATGTGTAAAGTAAAAGAATGTAACCAATTGCAATTATGGCAAATGACAATAATTGGAGTTTATTTTGATTCATTTTGCAATCACTTTCTGGTATAATTTAATGTATTCATTGATTTTGTTTTCCCATGAATAAATTTTTGTTGCCACTTGTGCTGATTGTGAAATAAGTTCTTTTTTTTCTTTTGGTAAGTCAAGAATTTCAATCATTTTTTCTGAAGAGGAAACTGGGTTTGAAAAGTCAAGTATGAATCCACTATCTTTTTCTTTTACAAAGTTTCTAAAGTTTGGAATATCGTTTAATATTGGAATTAAACCACTTGACATTAGTTCAAGAACAGATATTCCAAATCCTTCGAATAAGGAAGCATAGACACAATAAGTGCATTTTTCAACTGTGTTTTGTAGTTCTTCTTCTGATAGTTCTCCAGTAAAAAAAATGTTGTGTTCAAGGCCTTTATTCTTAACAGTTTCTTGTAATTCTTCTAGGTTTTCATCAAAGTTTTTGCATACAATAAAGAGTTTTATCTCTGGATTGACTTTACATAAAACCTCAAAAGTTTTTATTAAACTTAAAATATTTTTGTTTCTTGAAAGTCTGCCTAGGTAAATAAAGTTTTCGTTAAAGGAAATTCTTTTTATTTGTGGAAATCTCAAGAAGTCAACTGCATTTTCTAAAAGAATTGTTTTTTTTATTTTTTTTGAGAATAACTCAAAATCACCCAAACTGTCTGCGATTACAACTTCTGCTTTGTTTAAAAGAAATTTTTGTAGTGAGTTAAAGTAAATTTTTTTTAGAAAAGAAATATTTTTTGTATGCCATATTCCGCCATGTGTTGAGACAATGACTGGTTTTTTGTGAATGAATTTTGTTGATAAAATATAGTCTGAAAAAAACCCAATGTTGTGTACGTGTATTGCGTCAAATTCTTTTAGCATTGAAAGTGAAAAGAAAGTTGGTTTGTAGTATTTTAGGTTTAGAAACCCAATTCGAGTAATCTTTATTCCTTCATACTCACTTGTTTTTGAAAGTTTTTCTTTTGAGCCATGACAATGATCAAGGCAAAGGACTTCTGATTCCACTCCTTGGTTTTTTAGGTTTAGACACAGGTCTTTTACGAATGTCTCTATCCCACCAATGCATGGGTAAAAGTGGTGTGTGATGTGAAGTATTTTCATTTGAACACCGATTTGATTGTGCCTATAACTAAGCCTAAAGCAAAGTACAAGTCACGCAAAAAAAGAATTAATGGAGAAAGTATTCCTACAGGTAAATCTTTTTTCATTGCTTTGAGTGCAAAAGGCAGTGCAGTCAAAATGTAAAATAATTTAAAGAAAAGTATTGCAATGACAAAGGAAGTGATTGAGTTAATTAGTGTTAAAACAAATGCAATTGTAAACAATGGAAAGCCAATTATTCTAAGCTTTAATAATTGTGGAGTGTAAGAGTCTTTTACTGCTTTTTGTGGGTGTTTTTTGTATAAAATAACTCGATAGTATGCCCGAAAGAATTTTGTACGCAAATACCAACCTAAGTTGTTTGGGTGCGTGTGGTAAACTATTGCTTTTTCGTTAAAAACTATTTTGTGACCTTTTTTTGCAACTCTAAATGAAAGATCAGGGTCTTCGCCGGAGGCAATTGGAAAGCTTTCGTCAAAGCCTCCTTCTTCCAAAAAAATGTTTTTACTGTAAGCTGCGGAGTACGAGCCAACCCAGTCAAGGTTTTTTGCTTTTCGAAGTAATTCATAGCGTTGTTCTATTTCTTCCTGTGAAAACCTTGCAATTAATTCTTTTTGTTTTGTCTTATAAGCCCCCTGTACTGCAGCGACTTTTTCGTCTTCAAATGGCTTTATCATTTCACTTAGCCAGTTTTTTGCTGCAATGCAGTCAGAGTCAGTGAATACAACTATTTTTCCTTTTGCTTTTTTTGCCCCAATGTTTCTTGAAAATGCAGGCCCCTTGTTTTTTTTGTTTTTCAAATAAATTATTTTGTTTGAATATTTTTCAAGTATTTTTTCTGTATCATCTTTGCTTGCGTCATCAACTATAATCAGTTCGAATTCTTCAGGGACTTTTTGGTTCAAAATTGCTTGTACGCATTCTTCAATTGTTTTTTGAGAATTGTACGTTGGAACGATTACGGAAATCACTATAAAGACCTTCAGGGGTTTTGCTTAAACCATTCAATTGTTGTTTGTAATCCTTTTTCAAATCCAATTGCAGGCTGCCAAGATAATTCTTTTTTTGCAATTGAAATGTCTGGCTTTCTTCTATAAGGATCATCCTTTGGCAATGGTTTGTAAACAATTTTTGAATCAGAGTTGCTTAGTGAAATAATTTTTTTGGCAGTGTCAAGGATTGTTCTTTCATCAGGGTTTCCAATGTTTACTGGCATTGAGTATTTTGAATTCATTAGTTTTTCAAGACCCAAAACAAGGTCACTAACATAGCAAAAGGAACGTGTTTGTTCGCCTTTGCCGTAAACTGTAAGTGGTTTTCCCGCAAGGGCTTGGTCTACAAAATTTGGTATTACTCTGCCGTCATCGCGTCGCATTCTTGAGCCGTAAGTGTTAAAGATCCGCGCAATGCGCACTTGAGTATTGTAGACTGTTTTGTAGTTTATGGTAAGTGCTTCTGCAAATCTTTTTGATTCATCATAACATGCACGCGGCCCTACTGGGTTTACGTTTCCAAAGTAGGTTTCTTTTTGCGGGTGCTCAAGTGGGTCGCCATAGATTTCACTTGTTGATGCCTGCAAAAAAACTGCATTATTTTTTCTTGCAAATTCTAAAAGATTAAACAAGCCAAGTGAACCTGACTGCATTGTTTCAATTGGTCTTTTTTGGTAGTCAATTGGTGAGGCAGGAGAAGCCAAGTTATAGATTTGGTTAAAATTTTTTTTCAGAGTTATTTTTTTTGAAATGTCGCCTTTTATGAATTCAAAGTTTTTGTTTTTTGTTAAATGTTTTATGTTTTCTTTTTTTCCTGTAATGAGACTGTCAAGGCAGGTTACGTGATGGCCTTTTTCCAATAATTTTTCGCATAAATGTGAACCAACAAAACCTGCTCCGCCGCTGACAAGTATTTTAAGCATTGAATTCCTCTCTTGCTCTTCCCAGTTCTTCAAATGTCCCAATGTCAAACCATTTTCCGTCAACAACAAATGCGTTTACACTGCTTTTTTGTGCAACGTACTTTAGGAAGTCACCTGCGTTTTCGTGGCTGTTGCCTTCCTTAATGTATGGCTTGAGTAGTGCCACGTCTTCTTTTTTGAAAACATAACAGGCGGTTGCAACAAAGGTTGTTTTTGGTTCGCTTGGTTTTTCAGCAAAGTCAGTTATTTTTTTGTCTTTGTCAAACTTTACGACTCCAAACTTGTTTTTTATTCGCTCTTTGTCCTTTAAGTCAACGCATGCAACGACTGAAGAATTTTTTTTCTTAAAAAAATCAACCATTTTTTGCAGGCTGTATTCAAATAAATTATCGCCAGCGACAACCAAAAATGAGTCAAATATTTTTTCCATTTCAACAACGTAGTTAAGGTCACCGATTGCACCCAAGCGGTCTTGTTCAGTGAGTGTGGTGTCATTGATTATTTTGAGTGGTTTTTTTGTTTTTCTTTCACTTGCCCATTGTTCAAAGGCTAAAGAAAATTTGTTGTTTGTAACCAAAAGAATTTCATCAACTTCGTTTACTTCTTCGATTTTGTCCACAATGTAGTCAACCATGTGCCTTTCTTTTATTTCAAGGAGGGCTTTTGGTTTGTCTTTTGTCAGTGGATAGAGTCTTGTGGCGTACCCTGCTGCTAATATTATTGCTTTTATAACATCACCTTTTTTGTTGGCCTTCCAACTGAATGATAATTAAAACCAAGTTCTCGCATTTTTTGTGCATGAAAAATATTTCTGCCGTCAAGTATTATTTGTGACTTTAAGGATTTTTTTAGTTTGTTTAAATCAATTTTTTTGAATTCATCCCACTCTGTCAAAAAAACTGCGGCATCAGCTCCTTTGGTTGCATCAAGTGAAGTTTTAGTGTATTCTATTTGGGGGAATAATTTTTTTGCATTTTCCATTGCTTTTGGGTCAAATGCTTTTATATTTGCCCCTTCAGATAGCAAGTAGTCAATTATTTTAATTGATGGTGCTTCGCGCATATCATCTGTGTTTGGCTTAAATGACAGGCCAAGTACTGCAATTGATTTTCCTTTTATGTTAAGGAGTGCGCTTTTGATTTTTTCATTAAAAAAATCTATTTGATTGTTATTGATGTTTTCAACTTCTTTTAAGAGTTTAAAGTCATAGCCTTTTTTTCCTGTTATTTTTATGAAGGCGGAAACATCTTTTGGAAAGCAGCTTCCGCCATAACCAATGCCTGCATTCAAAAATGATTTGCCGATTCTTTTGTCAAGGCCTATTCCAAGTGCAACTTCATCCACATTTGCACTTGATAATTCACAAACACGTGAAAGTGCGTTGATGAATGAAATTTTTGTTGCCAAAAAAGAGTTGGCTGCGTGCTTGATTATTTCAGCACTTCTAATGTCAGTAAAAATAAGTGGTGCTTTTATTTTTGTGTAAAGTTTTTTCATTACTTTTCTTGCTTTTTGCGAGTCAGTTCCAACTACTATGCGATCAGGATACAAAAAGTCTTTGATGGCGCTTCCTTCGCGTAAAAATTCTGGATTGCTTACTACGTCAAACAATTCGCGTTTTACTCCGATTGACTCGATTGTTCTTACAACCATTTCTCCTGTTTCAACCGGTACTGTGCTTTTTTCTACCACAACTGTGTATTTTTTTATTGAACGTGCTATTTCTTTTGCAACATTTTCAACAAAACTCAAGTCAGCTTCGCCGTTTGTTTTTGGCGGAGTGCCAACAGCAATAAAGACAATTTCTGATTTTTTGACGGCTGTATCAATTTGTGTTGAAAAGAAAAGTCTTTTTTTCTTTGAGTTTTTTTTGACAAGTGAAAGCAAACCTGGTTCATAGAAAGGAATTTGGCCTTTTTCAAGGAGGTCGATTTTTTGTTTGTTGTTGTCAACACAAATGACTTTGTTACCAAGCTCTGCAAAGCATGCTCCGGTAGTTAGTCCTACATATCCGCTTCCAACAATACAAATGTTCATTTAACCAACTTGAAGAAAAAATAACAAAAAGAAATATAACCAAATTGTTAATAGAATTGGGGGCTTATAATGCTTTTAAACTAAATTGGTTCAAAACTAAAAAACGCATGTTGGCAAACACTTTTTTTACTTGATTGTTTTAAAAAAATATTAAATGAAGCTTTCAAAAATAAG
>CAYIJY010000061.1:0-6359 GCA_964363785.1 uncultured archaeon | reverse complement strand
CAACTGTAAAACACAAAAAAATAAAATACTTAATATCATTTGATAAGGGTTACAAAGACTTTGAAGAATATAAAACACCAAAACAATTTATACAAGAACTTGGATTAAATGCACAAAAAACAGACTTCTGAAAAAAAGGTTTAAATTCACGAACAGCGTATTCAATTTGATGGCTGATTTTAGAATAGAAAAAGACTATTTAGGTGAAAAAAAAATCCCCTCAAACGCTTATTACGGAATACATACAGAGCGTTCCCTTGAAAACTTTCAAATAAAAAAACCACTCCAAAAAGAACTCATTTACTCTATTGTACAAATAAAAAAAGCCTGTGCACAAACAAACTTTGAATTAAAAGAACTGCAAGAAAACAAAAAAAAAGCAATCATAAAAGCCTGTGAAGAAATTTTGTCAGGAAAATTTGATGACCAATTCCAATTAAGTGTTTTTCAGGCAGGAAGCGCAACATCCACACACATGAATGTAAACGAAGTCATTGCAAACCGCGCAATCGAAATCCTTTCTGGAAAAAAAGGCGATTACAAAATAATCCACCCAAATGACGATGTAAACAAAGGACAAAGCACAAACAATGTTATTCCAAGTGCAATAAGGATTTCTTCAATCAAGAAAGGCACAAAACTTGAATTGGCTTTAAGTGAATTAATCAAAAGTTTTTCAAAAAAAGCAAAAGAATTTCGCACAATAATAAAATGCGGAAGAACACATTTACAGGACGCCGTGCCAATTACTTTAGGGCAAGAATTCTCTGCCTACGAAAAAGCATTATCAAAACACCTGCAAAAAATAAAAGAAAGCAAAAAGTACCTAAATGAAATTATAATGGGCGGAAGTGCAGTTGGAACAGGAATAAACACTTACAGTGACTTTGGAAAAAAAGCCACAAAACACTTAAGCAAAGAGACAGGGCTGCAGTTAAAAGAAAGCAATAATCCCGTAGAGTCAACCCAGTTTTTGACAGACATCAGCGGATTATCAAGTGCACTAAAAAACCTTGCAATTGACCTAAACAAAATTTCAACAGACTTAGAATTAATGGCATCAGGGCCAAATGCAGGATTTAACGAAATAGAGTTGCCTTCAATTGAACCCGGAAGCAGCATAATGCCTGGAAAAGTCAATCCCTCAATTTGTGAAGTGGTAAAAATGTCAAGCATACAGGCAATTGGAAATGACACTGCAATTACAATTGCGTGTGCAAATGGAAGGCTTGAACTAAACACGCACATGCCATTAATTGCCCACAATATTTTAGACTTACTTGAATTGCTTGAAGGCGCATGCATTGCCTTTTCAAAAAAATGTGTTGATGGAATAAAAGCAAACAAAGAAGTTTGCCTTTCTTATGCAGAAAAATCACCATCACTTGCAACTGTACTTAACCCAATTATTGGTTATGATAAGGCAGCAGAAGTAGTGAAAGAATCGTTAAAAAGAAATGAATCAATCAAAAAAATTGCAATCGAAAAAAGATACATTACACAAAAAGAAGCTGAAAAAATATTTGACACCCATAATCTAACAAAGCCAAACTTAAAGCACAAAAAGTGAAAAAATGGCCATTAATGCAATTAAAACTGACGTCTTAGTAATAGGTTCTGGCGGAGCAGGCCTTCGATGCGCCATTGAACTCCATGACAACAATGTCGATGTCACTGTTGTTGGAAAATGCAAAAAAGGAGACGCACACACTATTTTGGCAACAGGCGGAATAAATGCCGCACTTGGAAACATGGATCCAAAAGACTCATGGCAACTTCACGCAGCAGACACAATCAGAGACGGAGGATACATTAATGACTCAGCTGCAGTTGAAGTTCTTTGCAAAAATGCACCACAGGCAGTTAAAGAGCTTGTTAACTGGGAAGCCAATTTTGCCAAAGACAAGAATGGAAAAATAATTCAAAGATTTTTTGGAGCAGCAACTTACCGCAGAGCATGCTTTGCAGGCGACCACACAGGAAAAGAAATACTTGACACACTCGTAAGGCAAGTAGAGAAAAGAAAAATAAAATTTGAAAGTAACGTATACGTTTTTTCTCTTTTAAAGTCAAAAGAAAAAGTCAACGGAGCACTGGCCCTTGATTTAAACTCTGGAAAAATAATTATCTTTCATGCAAAAATAATTGTGCTTGCCACAGGCGGACACTCAAGGATTTTTGAAAAAAGCTCTTCACGCCAATTTGAAAACAACGGAGATGGAATTTACCTTGCAAGCCAAGCAGGTGCACAATTCATGGACATGGAAATGTTTCAATTCCACCCAACAGGAATGCTTTGGCCAAAAAAAGCAGAAGGAATATTAGTCACAGAAGCAGTCCGCGGAGAAGGCGGAATATTAACAAATTCCCATGGAGAGCGCTTCATGAAAAAATATGACGAAAAAAGAATGGAGTTATCAGCACGAGACATTGTCGCAAGAGCAATATACCTTGAAGTGCAGGCAGGGCGCGGAACAAAAAAAGGCGGAGTATGGCTTGATATTTCCCACAAACCAAAAGAATACATTTTGGAAAGACTGCCAACAATGTACAATCAATTCAAGAGTTTTGCAGGAATTGACATTTCTAAACAAAAAATGGAAGTCGGGCCAACCGCACACTATTCGATGGCAGGAGTAAAAGTAAATCATTTAACAGGAAAAACATCCGTACAAAACTTGTTTGCAATAGGCGAAGTAACAGCAGGAGTGCACGGAGCAAACAGGCTTGGCGGAAACAGCTTGGCAGAAATAATGGTATTTGGAAGACTAACAGGACAAAGCATTGTAAAAGAAGTCAAAAAAACAAAGTGGACTGGGTTAAACGAAAGAGAAGTTAATGGAAAAAAACTTGATTTCCTAAAACTTGTTTTTAACAAAAATGGTGAAAACCCGCTTAAAATAAAAAAAAGAATCCAAAGTTTAATGTGGAAAAACTGCGGCGTTGCACGGACAGAAAAAAAACTAAAACAGGCTTTAGTGGAACTAAATAAAATAAAAAAAATAAAACTCAAAACCGGACTCAATCTAAAAAATAATGAAAAACTCATGACTGCACTTGATGTACAGGCAATGATTATTGCTTCTGAAATGACCCTAAAAAGCGCTTTAACAAGAAAAGAAAGCCGCGGAGCACATTACCGCACCGACTACCAAAAAACAGAAAAAAAATGGGGAAAAAATATTATATGCACTCCAACAAAAAATGACATTAAAATTTCAGTAAAACCAATACAAAAGCCATCTTTACAGGTGCAAAAAATTCTTAACAAAAAACCCATAATAAGCCATTTACTTGAGTAAAAACACGCTTGGCAAAAGAATTAAATAGCTGCAAAACCAATTATACGATAGGCATTTTTATGAACCAAAGTATTGGCTTGTTTTTGATCGGAATCGCAGTAGGGATGCTTTTGCCAGAACTCCCAATTCCTGACGTCTTAGGCCCGTTCCTGCCTTTTATAATAATCATAGCCGGAATCATAGTCCTTGTAAGAGGCTAAAGAATCCGCTTAAAAAAATTGCGCATTAAGAAATAAATCCTATGAAAAGCGCAATAATCCTGATTGCATTAATTGTTCTTGTTTTTGGATGCATTGGCCCTAAGCCCCCTGAAAAAGGGAACGACCAAAATAACTCTGACTCAAATGCATTTGACTCACTATTAGACATAAATAAAATTTTGGGTGGCGGCAAACCAATTTCAGTCAACTTTGATCAAAACACAATCAAGCTGAATTTTGATTTTGATTTAAACGCAATTGACCCAGACACAAACCTATTGGCACAAGCATGCAGCACAAGCTGTGACATAATAGACGCAAACAAATGGTCACTAGTCAAAGACATTAACTACAACGTCTTTGCATGTTACTGCACAAAAACATTTTGTTATGACGAAGAAAGCGAAACACAAATCACAAGATACTGCAGGGACAACACAATTGGATTAAAAATTGTGAATTAAAATTACAACATTGGGAGCGGGAGGATTTGAACCCCCGTCACCAACTAATTCGAAACCCTTTTTTTCCCGAAGGTTTTCCAAACGGAAAAAGGCTCTCCCGAAGCTGGAATACTACCAGACTATACTACGCTCCCACTCAAAAAAAATCAAGAAATCTGCTAAAAAAAATTATTGCAACACTAAAGTTTAAATACTTTGCAAAACAATATATTCATCTGTTTTTAAGAAAAATTTGGTGTTTTTTTTGGTTGATATTGACATACTCAAGAGCATAGCCACCAGTTCAGGTGATGAGTTCTACTCTCCCCTGCCAGAAAATTACAAGGCAGGCCAAACAAAATATGTATTCATCACAGGCTCAGTAATAAGCGGCATAGGCAAAGGAATATTCTCATCAAGCATTGGAAAACTGCTTGTTGACAGAGGCATAAAAGTCTCGCCAATCAAACTAGAAGCCTACATGAACATTGACGCGGGAACACTAAACCCGTTTAGGCACGGAGAAGTATTTGTACTTGATGACGGCACAGAAACAGACATGGATTTAGGCGGATACGAAAGATTTTTGGACCAAAACCTATCAAAGGAAAACTTTGTAACAAGTGGAAAAATTTATTACAATATAATCAAAAAGGAAAGAGAAGGAAAATACCTTGGACGAGACGTGCAATTTATCCCGCACGTGACTGGAGAAACAAAGTTAGTGCTTAGAAACCTGGCAGTAAAACAAACCCCAAACATTGTGCTTGTTGAAATAGGCGGCACTGTGGGGGACTACGAAAACATGTTTGCAATTGAATCACTGCGGGAACTAATTTACGAAGAAGGAAAAGAAAACGTCTGCGTAGTGAACCTAGCTTACATTTTAGAACCAAGTTCGGTCGGGGAATTCAAAAGCAAAGCCGCACAACTTGGAATAAAAAGATTAATGGAAATGGGAGTGCAGCCAGACATAATTGTCTGCAGAAGCGAAAACCAAATCCCAAACTCCATAAAAGAAAAAATCAGCATGAACGTGAATGTTCCAATCGAAAACGTGTTTGGTGCACACAACGTGAAAAACATTTACGAAGTCCCAATGTTTTTAAGGGACCTCGGAGTGGATGACGCAATATTAAAAAAATTGGGCTTAAACACAAAATACCCAGCAAACGGAAACAAAAAACTAGTTGACTGGACAACAAAAAATCGCGTCGCGTCAACAAACGAAATAACAATTGCAATCGCAGGAAAATACACCGGCTTAGCTGATGCTTATATCAGCATTTTAAAATCACTTGAACATTCCTCCGCACTAATCAATGCAAAAATAAATGTCAAATGGATTGACACAACAGAAATAGAAAAAGGAACAATAACACCAGAAAAAGAGTTGGCTGGAATACATGGACTGATTGTTCCAGGCGGATTTGGTGCACGCGGAGCAGAAGGAAAAATAATGTGCGTAAAGTATGCAAGAGAAAATAAATTGCCTTACTTGGGATTGTGTTATGGATTCCAGATGGCTGTCCTAGAATTTGCACGAAATGTCTGCGGTTTAAAAAAAGCAAACTCCACAGAGATAGATGAAAAAACAAAAGAGGACGTAATCTGCATTCTCCCAGAACAGGATGACGTTAAAGAGCTTGGAGGGACAATGCGGCTTGGTGGATATGAAGTTGAAATAAAAAAAGACACATTGGCAGCCAAACTTTACAATAAAACCATTGCAAGAGAAAGATTCAGGCACCGTTATAATGTCAACCCAAAATACATTTCCACTTTGGAAAAGCATGGCATGGTTTTCTCAGGAAAAGCCCCTGCAAAAAAAGTCATGCAAATAATGGAATTGCCAACCCACCCGTTCTTTTTTGGAACACAATTCCACCCAGAATACACTTCAAGGCCATTAAACCCAAACCCATGCTACGTAGGGTTTTCAAAAGCAGCACTTGAATACAAAAACAAAAAAAACTAATTCTTTCTTGAAAGCAAATAAACCCCAATAACCAACAACATTATTCCAAGTGCCTGCAAGACATAAATTTGTTCACCTAAAATAAAAAAACCAAGCAAAGCCGCAAAAAAAGGAGCAGACAACTCTAAAGCTGACGCCTCACCTGCCTTTAATCTCATTAAGCCAGAATAATAAAAAATAAACCCGGCACCCGCACTAACTCCAACCAAAACCTGAAAAATGTTTGAGAAAAATAATTGCCCTGAAATAAAATAATAAATCACAAAAGCAATCGAAGAAAGAA
The DNA here is from genome assembly GCA_964363785.1 of uncultured archaeon. Lineage (GTDB taxonomy): Archaea > Iainarchaeota > Iainarchaeia > Iainarchaeales > GW2011-AR10 > JACQJF01. Next base: position 153 of record CAYIJY010000061.1, on the reverse strand, counting down.
ACATACGATAAAAAATCAAGACCCCAACATTAAGGCCTTTCAAATATTTTTTTGCAGCAATAACAGTAGTTGACCAGATAACTGCACAAAGCAAAATCAAAAAATCACCAAATGTACCAAACTTTAAAGAAAAAAAGTTCTCAACAGTCTGTG
>CAYIJY010000060.1:3874-6370 GCA_964363785.1 uncultured archaeon | reverse complement strand
TTTATTTCCACTAACGGATTGTATTCTATCAACATTTTTTTCAATAGCATAATCAGCGTAACAGCCGTAAAGCGGGTCATACCCTAAGTTTAGGAAAAAGTGCCTTTCAATCTTGTCGCAGATTGTAATGTCATTTGTCTTAATCGCAATGTCGCTGTAGCACTTGATGTAATTTTCCTTAAAATTAATTTTTTCACAAATTTTTTCCTCAAGCGTGTCCAAAGAAACATCCATCAGGCATTCATCCCTTAACTCATGCTTTGTTGGCCCGATTTTTTTGCATAATTCCACGTCATCAGTGTTGATTGCAACAACCTGGAAACACTCATCCTTTAACTGGCCAGTGCTGATTTTGCTGCAGTAAAAAGAATGATTAAGGTCAACACCAAAATCATGGTTGCACTTATCCTTTAACGTGTAAGTGGTGGCCAGTGCACAATTCTCTTGGTTGGTGTTTGTCTGGATAATTGTATTCACGCACTCAGTGGCTTCCAATTGACTGGATAATTTTTCACAAACACTTGCATCAAGCTCTTCAAGCGCAATGAATTCATAGCAATCATCAGTTTTTTCAATGTCACCGGACTTTTCACACAAAGTATCTTCCTTGATTTCCCTTGCAGTCTTATAAAAACAATCCTTTTTCAGCTCTTCATTCATGAAAACGTCGCAATAAGCCGGAGTATTGTAAGTTGATATTGCGTTAAGCATGCAGTTATCGCGGTAAAAGTCACCTGCAACAATTTTGCCGCTTACAAGCTTGCACAAAAATGGGTTTGAGTCATCCTTTGCAGAGTCATAATAACAGGTGTCCTTTTCCTCTTCAAGTGTAATCTGTTCGCACGGAGAATCAGGAAGACCGGTCAAAATAATCCTTTTACATTCACCTTGCAATTCCTCGTTTCCAATAATCTGTTCGCACAAAAAGTCATCGCTTTTGTCAATTGCAAAATTATAGAAGCAGTCATTCTTCAAAAAAACCGTGTTTATTTGCCCGCAAAAATTCTGGTTATCCGAAGTAGTTGCAACTTCTTTTACACAAAAATCAATTGAAAACTTTTCAAGGGAATTGCACACAATCGGGTTTTTTTCGCTCACTGCAAGCGCCTGAATGCATTCTTCCCGCTCGTCAATTGCTGGCTTTGACTTGCAGTCAGCCACTTTTGCACTTAAAACATTCATAGGCAAAGTGCCATTAGTGTCGCTTCCGTTAACGTCAACCTGATTGTTTTGGTCAGGGGTTGTTCCATTCTGGTCAGGTGATGGTGGCTGGGCAGTGCAACCAAACAAGAGCACAATAATGCCTATTGCCAAATAGATTTTTTGCATAAAACAAGAACCCACTATCTAGTATATAATGATTTTTTTACCTATAATTTCATTACCTTAATAATTTTATTCCATAAAAATCTTTTTGGAATACAACTATTTTGAAGTTCTGCGGGGGTGGCGGAGCGGCCTAACGCGCAAGCCTGCTAAGCTTGAATCCGAAAGGGTGCACGAGTTCAAATCTCGTCCCCCGCGCTTATACAACAGTTGAAATATCAACAATTAAATACCATCACGTGACCGAGGAGTTGGCATGCAACAATTTGTTGAACTGGATTTAAGCATTTCAATGTTCCCATAATTTGCCACGTTCAACTTTATTTTTTTTCACCAAAAATATTTTCCCCTAATTTTTTTAGTGTGTCTATGCCTTGTGGTTCTTGTTCAAGAAATGGAACTGAAATCAACGGGGTTTTGAACCTTTTTTTTATTTCTTTCAAATATTTTGACTGCTGTTTTCTCCTGTTGTTAAAAAAATAGTTTTTGCCTGCATTGTCCGGCAAAATAAAGTTGATTGCTACAAGGCCTGTTTTTATTCCAGCTTGTTTGTTAAGTTCTTGTGATGCTCTGAATGCTTCAATGATTGGAGTGTATTCCGGGAACAACACGAATACGAATGTGCTTTTTTTTGGGTTTCTCATTGTTTCAATTATTCGTGCATATTTTTTGGAGGTCTCGCTTGAAGTTTGTTTGGTTAGCGTGCCAATGTCAATAAAGCCTTTCCATGCAGTTGGCAGTTCAAGCAAGCGCAAAGTGTGCCCGGTTGGAGCAGTGTCAATTATTACTATGTCATAATCAGTTATTTCAAAAAAACTCATGAATTTTTCAAATGCAGCCATTTCTTGGGCACAAGGAGACCTTAGGTCTTCTTCAATCTTTTTTTTAGTTGCTTCCACATTAATTGGCATGCTAGTATTCTTGAATTTTTCAAGCAGGTGGTTTATGATTCTTTCCTTGTATTCTTCAAAAGTCTTTTTTTGGTCAAGCCTTGCGGCAAACAAGTTTTTTTGGCTGCTTACTGCAGTTGGCTCGTAATTGATTTCCTGTCCAAAAATATTTTGAAGATGCGATGCAGGGTCTGTGGTTACGATAAGGGTCTTAAAGCCTTTTTCTGCCAAATAAATGGAAGTCGTGCAAGCAATGACACTTTTTCCAACGCCGCCTTTT
>CAYIJY010000060.1:0-3864 GCA_964363785.1 uncultured archaeon | reverse complement strand
CTGTAAAAAATATGAATCGCGTCCCGTTTTTTGGTACAAGCAATGAAAAAACTTTTTTCCTGTCATAGCCTAATTTCACGGGTGTTTTTGCAAATTGCACGGTAAAATGTTTTGTTTTTTGCCCCTCAAACAGTGTTTTGGCTACAGAATCAAGCATGGCAATGCCTTTTACTTCGGTTTCTAAAAGATGGAATACTTCTTTTTCAATGCCTGGAAACGCGTGTTTAATTTCTTCTATGACTGTTTCTTGGTTCTTTTTGATTGTTTTTGAAAACTCATCAGTGCATGCTTTGGCAGGAAGAACGCCATTGACAATCAAGGCATTAATGCGTATTCCTATTTTTTCGAGTTCTTCAGAGCTTCTAATGGTTTCTTTTAAGGGAATTTCTTCTGGTTTTAGCACAAAAATAAAAGAAGTTTTATCACTATCCTGAAGGTAACTGATTGCTTTTTTGTATTTTTGGTTTTTTGCTTCAAGGGCTTCAGTTGGGCCAATGCAGGTTGAACCGCCACTGTCAATTTCTTTGCTCCATCCGCTTGGAAGCTCCAATAACCTTAGAGTGTGCCCTGTTGGCGCAGTGTCAAAAATGACTGCATCAAATTTTGGGTCATCCATGTATTGGATGAATTTATCAAACGCAGCCACTTCCTCAATGCATGGGCTGTCAAGCTGCTCTTTAGTTGTTTTAAGCTGTACTTTGGAAAGCACGTTGTTTAATGGCTCAATCATTTTTTGCTTGTATTCCTCTGCAGCAACATCTGGGTCAATTTCAATTGCATACAATAATTTAATTGGTTTTACTTGTTTTATGCTGTTGCCAATTTTTTGGCCAAAAATGTCTGAAAGGTTTGGCGCAGGATCAGTTGTCACAAGCAATGTCTTATAGCCTTTTTTGGCAAGCCAGACTGCGGTTGCGCAGCTCATTGAGCTTTTTCCAACCCCGCCCTTGCCGCTAAAAAAAATGAATTTTGTTTTTCCTTTTTGCACTGGTTTGACGAGCTCGGTTATCATTTTTTTTTACACTCTGCAAGAAAAACCTTGTTTATTTCTTTCCAAACAAGCCTTTTAGTTTGTCAGAAAAACCAGAAAAAATATTTTGTTTTTTTACAACAGTGTCAAGGTTCCTTAAGCCCTGCATTTCAGACTCATTGTTTGTCTGCGGATTTTTTTCCTTGTCAATTTTCAATTGGTCCATCCTAGTCTGGATTTTTCGCGAAATATCAGACTCGATTTCCTCAAGCTCAAGAAGTTTTTGTTTAATTTCATTGTTTAGCGAGTCCCTTAAAGTCTTTAAGTCATTAATTTCTTTTGTTACTTTTTCATCAGACTCCTTGCTTTTCTTTAAGGCAGTCATGTCAAACTGCTCTTCCATTTTTTTTATGCCCTCATTAAACTGCCTCGTCTCTTCGTTTAGCCTGTCAAGTGATTTTTTTTCAAGCTCATTTATTTTTGTTGTGGCAGCCTGAATCATTGCATCAACTGACGCGCGCTCAACCAAGAATTCTTGTCGCAAAAATTCTGTAATCTCTTTTTTTGTTTTCTCCATCTGGTCAATCTTGGAATCAATATGCGACAAGACTTCCTCCATTTTTTGGCGGTCTGAACCCAAAATAATTTCCTGATTTGCAATCTCATCTTTTGATTTTTTGAACTCATTAATCGTGCTTGTAAGAACTTCAGACAACTTTTGGCTTTTCTCATCAATTTTTTGGTCAACCATTGACAGCAAAAGGCTTTTCTCTGACTGCAAGACAATCTTCATTTTTTTTATTTCATCTTCAGCCAAATCAGAAACTTGTTTTTGAATAAAAGAATCAACCTTGATTTTTTCAACTTTTTCAGTAATCCTGTCAAATAATTCATCCTTAAACTGCGGAGTATCCCCCGGCATGTCAAACTCTTTGTGGGGTTCATCTGCTTGTGGTTCCTGCATACTGTTCTTTTCTTCAAAAACAGGCTTTTTTTCCATTGGTTTTTTTTCTTTTGCTTTGGGCATAATTACTACTAACAAAAAAGCATTTATTGTTTAAAAAACGTTTCCCTTGTAAAAAAATCAGTTTAACCCAAGCATTTTCAAAGTAGACGTAATAATCCCTGCTTTTTTCTCAGGATCAATTGCAGATCTGTCAAGTCTAAAGTTTTCCAGTTTAATCACACTTTCTTTGTTAAGCTTTAACCACCTGTAAATATCAATAATTCCTCTTGCACGCCGGCCATGAACCTGCATATATCGGGCTCCAATTTTTCCAAATTTATCTGAAAAAAGATCATTTGGGTTAATAACAATTTTTGGAGTGACTTGTTCGGCAGGCAAAAAATCTTTTAGAATTTTACCCGAGCGCCTAAGGTCTTCATAAGTCATGCTGTTCAAAATACGCTGTAGTTCCTGTACTTTTCTCAAACCAGGATTATTTAGCGGCTGACCTTCCGGCAATTTTTTTTTTGCTGCCTTAATTGGAATTATCTTTTTTTTTGCCATTAACAATCATTTTTATTCTACAAGACTGTTTTCAGTCAAATACTCAAAAGCAGAGTTGGCTGCGTGCGCGCCTTCAGCAGCAGAAACAATTCCCTGCTTCCACTTGGTGTCACAGCAGTCGCCTGCACCAAAAACACCATTAACATTTGTGCGAGCATACCTGTCAACCATAATCTCTTTCTTTTCATCAAGCTTTACCTTAAGCATTTCTGCAAGCTCAGTCATTGCAGTGTGGCCAACCTCAATAAACACAGCTGAGCATGGAATTTCCTTTCCATTTTTTAGGGCAATTTTTTCAACAAGTTTTTTTCCAATAATCTCTTTTACTTCAACGCCTTCAAGCACAATAATATTCTTTTTTTCCTTTACACGCATTGCATTGATTGGCTCTGGATGCAGAGTCGAGCGCGCAAGGACAGTCACGCTCTCGCAAAACTCGCTTAACAAAAGCGCTTCCTTTGCAGCAGAATCGCTTCCGCCTACAACAACAACTTTTTTACCCCTAAACAAAATCCCGTCGCAAGTCGCGCAGTATGACACTCCCTTGTTTGCAAGCTCATTTTCCCCCGGCACATTCAATTTTTTTCTTTTTGTCCCAGTGGCAATCACGACTGCCTTTGCTTCAACTTCTTTTCCTTCTTCAGTTTTTGCAAAAAACTTTCCTTCGCCTTTTTTCTCAATCTTTGTGACAAAGTCACTCATATATGGAACCTTGTAATAATCAACATGCTCCTTGAACTTGTCCATTAATTCAATTCCGCTGAGGCTCTTGTAACCCGGGTAATTCTCGACTAGGTGAGTGGTTGTAATTAATCCGCCCCACTCGTTTCCAATAATCAGCGCCTTCAAATTATATCTTGCAGCATAAATTGCCGCACTCAAGCCGGCAAAGCCAGCACCAATAATCAACAAATCAATTTTTTCAGCCATGAAGAAATTACATTCCACTTCTTTTTAAGTTTTTTGGGGCAATTCGTTTTTTTGCGGTAGTTTAAAAAATGCCAAGAGACAGAAAATCCAGTTCAAAAACAGGCCATAAAGCTAAAGGCTGGCTTGCTAGTCAACGTAAAGATGCAGCAGCACAAAGGGCAAATTTAGTTAGACAAAAGCAAAGAGAAAAAAGAATCAGGGGGCTAAGGCGCAGACAACAAAAGGAAGATGCAAAAAAAAGCAAAATAATGGAGCGTGAATTCCTAAGAACTCTTAACCCAAATGAAAGAAAAGTTGCATTGGTTCTAAAAGATTTTTTAACTGAGGAAAAAGAAAAGCAATTAGTAATGGCATCTCCTGTTGCAGAAGGTTTACCTCCTAGACAAAAAGAGTCATACAGGGCATATTTGAGTTATTATGCAAACCTTGAAGCAGCAAATAGGGTTTTTCGCTC